>JBILCR010000250.1:0-3989 GCA_044353055.1 Flavobacteriales bacterium | reverse complement strand
TGAATTTCAAACCCATTAACCCAATACTCTGTAATTCTTGTATTCACCCGGCCGCCAGCCCGTTAAGCGCTCCACCCATTGCGACAAACGGTAGCTGAGTTTAAGTTTCTTTTTCATGGGGTCAATAGAAACTTCCCAGCTTTGCGCTTCAATCCGTGCGTGCATCACTTCGGGGTGGCTTCCTTCGAAAATCTTTACGGAGTCAATTCCCGAATAATCGAACTTATCGTTGGCTCCAACATGCCGATTTACCCAATCGTCGCTATGCCAAAGCTTGTGGAAAAACCGTTGTTTAGCCTGTTGTTGTTCGGGCGGTTTTACCCATCCGTAATGATGCATGGTGGCGCCCGATACGCGCACGTTTAACTTTCTTCCATCTTTTCGAAATCCCTGTGCGTCTTTCCAAGAGTCAATTCCTTTTCCCGGTCGAATTACCCGTATCTCAGCTCGATACCACTTGCGCGAATCGGCCACATAGTGATATGAACCGTAAAAATGAAGATAATTCAGCAGCAATCCTTCGGTTTGTATATCGTCTTTCCATTGAAGCATTGCAGCACGTAATACATCGTGCGATTTCTCGGGCAATACTTCGTCGGCCTGTATGTAAATGGCCCAATCAAAACCTTCCGCGATAAGCGCCTGCGCTTTGTCGGTTTCAACGGCTAAAACGCGTCCTCCCTCACGTAAACTGTCGTCCCAGATACTATGATGTATTTTTACTTTATCACTCCCAATTGCTTCGATTCGCTGAAGGGTATCATCATCCGAATTCCCAATCAATACTATAAACTCATCTACCAGAGGCAATACCGATGCAATGGATTCGCATACGGGATAATCGTAAGTTACCGCATTTCGCACTATGGTGAAACCGCATACTTTCATTGCGATAAGCCTGCATTTCCAATATAAGTGGACGGATGTAGCAATAACAACTCTTCTCTTGTTTTTTCGCTTACTTCGAGGGTCTTAATAAAATTCCGGATTTCATCGATACTCACATTGTCTTTGCCTCGGGTAAGCTCTTTCAGAGCTTCGTAGGGATTGGGGTAGCCATCGCGGCGTAAAATAGTTTGGATGCCTTCGGCAATGACCACTGCATTTTTCTCGAGATCGGCATTAATGGCCTTCTCATTAAGAATGAGTTTGTTGAGTCCTTTCTCAATCGATTTAAGTGCGATAAGGCTGTGCGCCAATGGCACGCCCAAATTGCGAAGCACGGTAGAGTCGCTTAAATCGCGCTGCAAACGCGATACCGGAAGTTTATCTGCAAAATGAGCCAGCAAGGCATTGGCTATGCCTAGGTTACCTTCGGCATTTTCAAAATCAATGGGATTCACCTTATGCGGCATGGCCGATGAACCAATTTCGCCGGCTTTTACCTTTTGGCGGAAATATTCTTTCATGATATACATCCACACATCGCGGCACAAATCGATTAAGATGGTGTGCAGGCGCATCAAATTATGGCAATAGGATGCCAGCTGATCATAATGCTCAATTTGCGTGGTGGTTTTACTCCTGAACAAGCCCAAATCAGCAATAAATTGTTGCGCAAAATTGGACCAGTCATGCTCCGGAAATGCGCTGTAATGCGCATTGAAATTACCGGTGGCGCCGCCAAATTTAGCGGCCCATACGGTAGATTTTATCTTTGAAAATTCAATTTCCAAACGTTCAGCAAATACGTTGATTTCCTTACCCACCGTAGTGGGCGATGCCGCTTGCCCATGGGTGTGTGCCAGCATGGCCACGTTTTTCCATTCTTGTGCCAATGCACGAAGTTTTTCGATGCCCACCGCCAACATTGGAAACAGCACTTCCTCGCTGGCCTCCTTAAGCGATAGGGGTATAGCCGTATTGTTGATGTCCTGCGAGGTAAGCCCAAAATGAACCCACTCGCGTAAATCATTCAGGGTATTTTGCTCAAGCTTTTCTTTAATAAAATACTCGAGCGCCTTGATATCGTGGTTCGTAGTTCTTTCTAAGGCTTTAATCCGTGTTACATCTTCATCGTTAAATTGGATGTATAATTGGCGCAGCCAAACAGCCTGTTCGGTATTTATTTTTCCGTATAACGGAAATCCTTCGCGCGCCAGTGCCAAAAGATATTCAACTTCAACCCTAAGGCGGTAGCGGAACAATGCTTTCTCTGAAAAATAATTCCTTAATGCTTCGGTTTGTGGCGCATAACGCCCGTCAACAGGCGATATTGCATTTAATGTTTCGTGCATTGTAAATCAAAATGCAAAGTAAACGCAATTAAACAAGGCATGCAAAGCCCAGATGCGATTTAATTATTATGGATTCAACACTCCAAAGGCGGTGTTAGGGCATTCCTAATCTTTTATACATGGGATACCGGTACTTGCATCCAATACCTTAAATGCCTGATTACAAATGCCTCAATAAATTAAGCCGATCGATGGTTATGCTCCTGCCAAAACTTCGGCCATTTTTTGGCCAATTTGCGCGGGCGAATCTACAACGTGAATGCCGCATGAACGCATGATGCGCATTTTGGCTTCGGCCGTATCATCGGCACCACCCACGATAGCTCCTGCATGTCCCATTCGGCGACCGGGAGGCGCTGTTTTTCCTGCAATAAAACCAACAACCGGTTTCGTGCCGTTGTCTTTAATCCAGGCACTGGCTTCGGCCTCTAAACTGCCTCCAATTTCTCCAATCATGATTATACCGGTAGTTTCGTTGTCGGCCATAAGCAACTTTACTGCTTCAAGGGTGGTAGTTCCGATAATGGGATCGCCTCCAATACCAATTGCAGTTGAAACCCCCAAACCTGCTTTTACCACCTGATCGGCTGCTTCGTAAGTAAGTGTTCCCGATTTTGATACAATACCGATGCTTCCTTTTTTAAACACAAACCCGGGCATAATACCCACTTTGGCTTCTTCGGGGGTGATGATGCCGGGGCAATTGGGGCCTACCAGACGAACCTCTTTATCGCGCAAATACTCCTTAACGGTAATCATATCCGATACCGGAATACCTTCAGTAATACAAACAATAACTTTAATACCTGCTTCGGCTGCTTCCATAATGGCATCGGCTGCAAACGCAGGGGGCACAAAAATGATGGAAACATCTGCATGGGTTGCTTTAACAGCATCGGCAACAGTATTAAATACAGGCTTACCCAAATGCTCGGTTCCGCCTTTTCCTGGAGTCACACCTCCTACAACGCCAGTTCCGTATTCAATCATTTGACCGGCGTGAAAAGTGCCTTCGCTGCCAGTAAATCCTTGTACAATTATTTTGCTGTCTTTATTAACAAGTACGCTCATTACAGTTATGTATTACATTTAAAATCGGCTGCAAACCTAACAAAAATTACGCGAGCCCCGTTCGATAGAATGAAAAATTAATGCATAAAAAAACTCCTGTTATATCTAACAGGAGTGGGGAGCTAAAAACAAACAAAAAATGAAAACGGGCTAAATTAATTTATTTGTTTATTTAGCGCAAATTTAAATCCTCTTAATTTTTAATTGTTTGGAATTTTCTTTCGATTTGGCTGTTATTGGAGCCGGAGCATCGGGTTTTATGGGAGCTACAACGGCAGCCGATCTGGCTCCCGGTTTACGCGTGGTAATTTTCGAAAAATCCAACAAAGTATTAGCAAAAGTAAGGGTTTCGGGAGGCGGCAGATGCAACGTTACCAATGCCGAACGTAACATCAAGAATTTTTCTAAAAACTATCCGCGAGGCAGTCGTTTTGTATTCCGTCAATTAAATGTTTTTGGTCCGAACGAGGTGGAAGCCTGGTTCGCCCAGCGTGGCGTTACCTTGCACACCGAAGCGGATGGGCGTATGTTTCCCTCAAGCAATTCGTCAGATGAAATTATTTTATGCCTACAAAATGAGGCAGAAAGATTGAAAATTGATATCCGTAAATCGCATGCCGTAACCCAAATTCAGCCGCTAAAAAGTGGAGGATTTTTATTATTGGCGAATGACCAGGAATT
>JBILCR010000249.1:0-4005 GCA_044353055.1 Flavobacteriales bacterium | reverse complement strand
TTGGGATATGCCGCAATACAAGAAGCCAAATTCTGTAGCGTGTTGCTTAATCAGATGAGAGCGTTCTCGAGCAACTAATTCGGCCTGTGTCATCTTTATAAATTACAAGTCAGTATCGCCAAATAGTCCGCCCTGTTTATTAGGGCTTATGAGGCCCAGATGACGATAGGCGAGGGGTGTCACTTCACGGCCTCGAGGGGTTCTCATTAAGAAACCTTCCTGTATGAGGTATGGTTCATATACCTCTTCAATGGTTTCCGAATCTTCTCCGCAGGCCGTAGCAATGGTATTGACACCCACCGGACCGCCCTTAAACTTTTGAATAATTGTAGTAAGAATTCGGTTATCCATTTCATCCAAGCCAAACCGATCAACATTTAATGCGTCGAGTGCAATGCAGGTAATGTTCTTATCAATAGTACCATTGCCTTTTACCATTGCAAAATCGCGCACGCGACGTAACAATGCGTTTGCAATTCTTGGTGTGCCCCGACTGCGTACGGCAATTTCACTAGCAGCGTCAGAATCGATTGTAATTTTAAGGATTTCTGCTGAACGCTTGATGATTTTTGCCAGCAGTTTGGCATCGTAATAGGATAGACGTGAGTTAATACCGAAACGCGCGCGTAGCGGAGAGGTAAGCAAGCCCGATCGCGTAGTAGCTCCTACTAGCGTAAAGGGGTTTAAATTTATTTGTATCGCACGTGCATTGGGGCCGCTTTCTATCATAATGTCGATACGGTAATCTTCCATTGCCGAATAGAGGTATTCTTCCACGATTGGACTGAGCCTGTGTATTTCGTCAATAAACAAAACATCATTGGCTTCAAGGCCGGTAAGTAGCCCTGCTAAATCACCCGGTTTATCAAGCACAGGACCCGAAGTTATCTTTATCCCTACGCCCAATTCATTGGCAATGATATTAGCTAAGGTAGTTTTTCCTAACCCGGGAGGTCCGTGCAATAAAACATGGTCAAGGGCCTCGTCGCGCAAACGTGCCGCTTCAACAAAAATTTTTAGATTTTCCAATATTTGGTCCTGTCCAGTAAAATCTTCGAAGGCAAGTGGACGTAATGCCTTCTCAAGCTCTTTTTCCTTCGGAGATAAATTTTGATTTTCAGGATTTAAATTCGGATTCATATAGCATTAAAGGTAATCGATGCGGGGCAAAAAAAAACGCCTCCGTGAAGAGGCGTTTCAATAATTTTTCAACGCTTAATGGTGGCCTTCTGCCATTTCTTTTTCTGTTAAAGGCTCTGTTTGCGGTACAAAGTCTTCTTCACGTTCTGGTCGGCTATAATCGTAAGCCCAGCGATGCACTTCAGGAATTTCTCCTGGCCAGTTGCCATGAATATGTTCTACGGGCGCAGTCCACTCAAGGGTATTAGATTTCCATGGATTTTGAGAAGCTTTTTGCCCTTTGAAAATACTAAAGAAGAAGTTGAACAAGAAAATAATCTGCGCACAGCCTGCTAATATGGCAAACCATGTTACCATTACATTAATGTCTACCAAATCATTAAATAGAGGGAATTCGGTATTTGAATAATAACGACGAGGTACGCCTGCCATTCCTAAAAAGTGCATAGGGAAGAATACTCCGTAGGCACCAGCGAATGTGAGCCAGAAATGCGCATATCCCATTTTTTTATTCATAACACGTCCAAATAATCTAGGGAACCAATGATATACACCGGCAAACATTCCAAAAATTGCTGCCGACCCCATTACAAGATGGAAGTGCGCCACAACAAAATAGGTGTCGTGAAGGTTAATATCTAAAGCTGAATCACCCAAAATCAATCCTGTAACACCGCCGGATATAAAGAAAGATACAAGTCCAATAGCAAAAAGCATAGCTGGTGTAAACTGAATATTCCCTTTCCAAAGAGTAGTGATATAATTAAAGGCTTTAACTGCTGATGGAATGGCGATAAGAAGTGTAGTAAACACAAACACCGATCCTAAGAACGGATTCATACCGGTGATAAACATGTGATGACCCCAAACAATGAATGAAAGAAATGCAATACCTAAAATGGAAGCAATCATAGCTCGGTAACCAAAAATTGGCTTACGAGCGTTTGTAGCGATTACCTCTGAAGTAATGCCAAGAGCCGGCAGCAATACAATGTAAACTTCAGGATGGCCTAAGAACCAAAATAAGTGTTCATATAAAATAGGACTACCGCCATTGTATTCTAATGCCTTACCTGCAATATAGATATCACTGAGGTAAAAGCTGGTGCCAAAGCTGCGATCAAATATTAGTAAGAGCGCTGCTGCGAAAAGAACAGGGAATGAAAGTACTCCTAAAATAGCCGTTACCAAAAATGCCCAGATAGTAAGCGGTAAACGGGTCATCGACATGCCTTTTGTTCGTAGGTTAATTACCGTAACTATATAATTTAGAGAACCTAACAATGATGAAACAATAAATAATGACATGGATACCAACCATAAAGTCATTCCTAATCCCGAACCTGGCATAGCATCAGGTAACGCACTTAATGGCGGATACACCGTCCATCCTCCTGATGCAGGTCCTCCTTCAATTCCAAGCGAGAATAGCATCACAATACTTGATGCAAAAAAGAACCAAAATGAAAGCATGTTTAGGAAACCTGACGCCATATCGCGCGCTCCAATCTGCAATGGAATTAAAAGATTCGAGAAGGTTCCTGATAAGCCCCCTGTAAGAACGAAGAAAACCATTATGGTTCCATGAATGGTTACAAGAGCCAAGTAAAAATTAGGATCAAGTACACCTCCAGGGGCCCATTTACCTAAAATAGGTTCTAGAATTGGGAAGCTTTTGCCGGGCCAAGCCAGTTGAAGGCGAAATACCAATGACATTAACATAGCAAGAACACCCATAAAAACAGCAGTTATTAAAAACTGCTTAGAAATCATTTTGTGATCTTGCGAGAAAACATACTTTGTCCAAAAAGTATCGTGATGTTCGTCGTCATGATCGTGTTCATGACTGTGAGCATGACCATATGCGAGTTCTTCAGCGGCCTGCTCAGCGTGCAAATTGTTTGTTTCCATAGCTGACATATCTACCTCGTTTTAGTTTTTTAGAATAACAATTACTTTAGCTCTGTGTTTTGATTGAGAGCATTATTTTCTGCTGTTTGTTTAGCCGCAGCTTTTGACTCTGCCCATGTTTTTTGTTCAGCAAGCCACTTGTTATATTCTTCTTTAGTTTCAACGATAATATCCATCTGCATATTAAAATGTGATGCACCACATATTTTATTGCAAAGAAGAACATAATTGAATTTCGGATTATTAAGTTTTTTACGCATCTCAGCGGTTGTGATGGTAGGCGTAAACTCAAACATAGTTTCCATACCTGGCACACAATTCATTTGAGCTCTGAAATGCGGCATAAACGCACTGTGAATAACATCGCGTGAACGGAACTTAAACTGAACGGGCTCACCTTTTACCAAATGCAATTCGCCCTTCACTATAATATCATCGTTTGATTTTAAATCTTCAACTAAGCCCAAATCGTTTCCTTCACCAATAGATCTGAAATCATATTTCCCAAGTTTGTTGTCTTTGCCTGCATAACGGGCAGTCCAATCAAATTGTTTGGAGTAAAGCTCAACAACCATTGCATTTTTATCACCCGGATAAATCACGTCATTCCAAACGGTTAGGCCATAGGCAATTAACCCCGTGAGTACAATAGCAGGAATAACTGTCCATATTAATTCGAGTTTATTGCTATGAGCAAAGTGAACTGCCTTATTTCCTTTTTTACCCGCATATTTATAGGTTTGATAGATCATTATAATATGAGTACCAATAAATACTACAGTAATAAGAGCCAATGTAATGTTAAACAGTTTATCAATTTCAGGTCCATGAGCGGATGCTGCTTCAGGTAAAATTTTATCCTTATAGGCAAATAATTGCCAAATGCAGAATGAAAAGAAAACCAGTAGAAAATATACCCACATATTGCCCTGGTTACGATTGTCGGAGTCAGTT
>JBILCR010000248.1:0-4016 GCA_044353055.1 Flavobacteriales bacterium | reverse complement strand
ATTCCACCCAAAGCCCGGCAGCCACTGCAAATCCGTGCAATAATGATTGGTTATTTTTGAGATACGCGGTTTCAATGGCATGAGCGGTAGTATGACCTGTATTAAGCCACTGCCTTTTATTGCGATCAAAAGGGTCGTCCTTAATCCATGCGTATTTAAACCGGGCCTGTTGTACCAAAGTGTGTTCATCAAACCATTCGTGAACGGCTTGGTTACAAACGCGACTCCACGCTGCATCTCCTTGGATAATGGCATGTTTAAATATTTCGGCACAGCCCGACAGCCACTGCTCCTGAGGCAAGGTATGAAGCAGTTGGGGCAAAATAAACGCCGCTTCAGGGTGGTGAAAACTACCAATCATGTTGCGGTAATTATGAAGATTTACCGCTGTTTTACCGCCAATAGCAGCATCGGCCATGGCCAAAAGTGTAGTTGGAATGTTTATATAAGAAATGCCGCGTTTAAAAATTGAAGCTGCAAAACCGCCTATATCCAATACAGTGCCTCCTCCCAAATTAATTAAAAGGCTGTTGCGATCGAGTTCGGCATCCAGCATCATGTCGAGCAGATGCTCGCACTGCTGGAGGGTTTTATGATGTTCGCCATCAGGCAAAATATGCAGCTTTGCTGCATGCAACTCCGGAAAATGAGGTAAACAAAGTCGAGCAGAAGTGGTATCGCACAAAACAACATAATTACGATGTGCTAAAAGCGCTGTTAATGCCTTGCGGGCTTCATTACCGGTTTCGATCAGTGTTTCCACTGTGTAAAGAAAACGGTAAATCAAGACCTGTACAAGAAAATTTAACATTCAAACGAATGCAGTGCTTAATTTATATTTTTGCATGTTGCCCATCGCTCTATGCTTTCATTTGAAAATACAGAAATTGCCTTTAAATACCGTAGCAATGCCGAACTATCTAAGGCATATTGGTTATTCAAACTTATTGGAAGCAACCGGCTCGTAAAATTGTCGAAGCCTTTTGCATACATAGCGGTGCGGCTGGCTTTTGGAAGATACCTTATCCGCAAAACCATTTACGCACACTTTTGTGGCGGCACCGATATCGAAGATTGCGAAAAGACGATTAACACCCTTGATGCGTTTAGTATTGGAACCATTCTCGATTATTCGGTGGAAGGCAAAGAAAGCGAGGAAGATTTTGAGCGTACTTTTAACGAAATTACCGAAACGCAGAACCGGGCTCAGCTCGACGATAAAGTGCCGTTTTGCGTGTTTAAACTTACCGGAATTGCCCGCTTTGGCTTGTTGGAAAAAGTAAGCGCGGGTAAAGAACTAACAGAGGCCGAACGCCATGAATTTGAGCGGGTAAAACAGCGTGTAGAACGTCTGTGCAAGAAGGCCTTTGAAGACAATTCGCGCATTATGATGGATGCCGAAGAAACCTGGATACAGCCTGTAATGGATCATTTGATACTCGACATGATGCGCAAGTACAATCGTGAGCGGGCGGTGGTGTATAACACCTATCAAATGTATCGTCACGACCGACTTAATATCATAAAAGAATGGCATGCGATTGCCATAAACGAAGGATTTAAAGTTGGGGCGAAACTGGTGCGTGGTGCCTACATGGAAAAAGAGCGGCAGAGAGCTTCGGAAATGCATTACGAAGACCCCATACAAGCCACAAAACAAGCTACCGATACCGATTACAATAATGCACTTGAGTTTATTGTGCAAAACATAGATGTATTTGCGCTGTGTGCGGGAACTCACAATGAGGAGAGTTCGTTAAAACTTACTGCACTAATGAACGAATGCGGACTTAAAGCCAAAGATGAGCGCATATATTTTTCGCAACTTCTGGGTATGAGCGACCCCATAAGCTTCAACCTGGCACACGCAGGATATAATGTAGCCAAATATGTGCCTTATGGTCCGGTTGCTGATGTTTTACCCTACCTGATGCGTCGGGCCGATGAAAACACTTCTGTGGCCGGGCAGACCAGTCGCGAGCTTAATTTGTTGCTAAAAGAAAAAAAACGGAGGGCAGGATAATTGCAGAGGGTGATTTTTCAAAACATAAAATGTTTCCATACTTTTAAAAATTCAACTGAACTATGAAACCGAATTTATTTTTTGCAGCCTTTACTTTTGCCATGTTGATGATATGCTCCTCAAACGCTCAAGGACAAGCTACTGATGTTCTCGAACTTATTGCAAAAGGAGAAGGAGCAAAAGCGATGGAAAAGGCTGAAGAACTGGTTAAATCGAGTCCCGAAAATACCGAATACATCATATTAAGAGGCAAGGCCAACCTGAGCTTAAAAAATGCTGAAGCAGCAATGGAGGACTTTAAAAAAGCAGAAAGCTTAAAAGCAAATAGCACTGACCTGTACCTTCAGCTTGGAATAGCACACTCATTACTGGGGCAGGAAAAAGAATCCATTCAAGCTTTTGATAAGTGTATTGGTGCTGATGCTAAAAATGCTGAGGGCTTTTACAATCGAGGGGTGGCGTATTTTGATTTTGGCAATGCCGATAAAGCCATGAGCGATTTAAATAAGGCCATTGAGCTAAACCCGAATTATGCCGAGGCCTACTTGAGTAGGGCCGAATTAAGCTATGAAGCCGAAAACTTTAAATTCGCCATCAAGGACTGCAATAAAGCTATTGAGTTAAATCCTAACCTTGCTGATGCGTACTATTTTAGGGCCATTTCGAGGGGCGGCGTGGAAAAAGACAAAGAAGCCATTGAAGATTTCAATAAATGTATTGAGTTGAACCCCAATCATGATGAAGCATTAAGTTTTAGAGGCTCTGCAAAATATTTATCGGGCAATAAAAAAGGGGCTTGCGCCGATTGGAAAAAAGCGATGGCTTTGGGAAATGAAGAAGCCGAAAACAATTACAATTCATATTGTGTAGAATGAAATTTTTAAGATTCTTACCGCTCGTTTTAGGTCTGTTATCAATAAACGCAGTGTTTGGCCAGTCGGCCGATTACAGTAAACAATACAACGACGCAGTGCGCCTAATGGGTTCGCAAAATTTTAGCGATGCTATTGTGATTCTGGATCAGGCTATTGCTGCAAAAAGCGATTACCCTGAGGCACTTTTTGCACGTGGACAATGTTTTCTAATGTTAGGAAAACGAGATGAAGCATGCAGGGATTTTAGCCTAAGCAAAGCAGCCAGTTGGAAAGCCGCCGATGAATATCTCGAGAAATATTGTGGCGAAAACAGTCCGGGCCGCCAACAAACTCCTATAAATATCAAGAAATAGGATGAAAAGGTATTCGTGTAGCTCTATTTTAATTGCCTTTTCACTATGTTATTTTTCATCGTTAACGGGCTTTGCGCAAAGCAGCGATAAAGTAAATACGGCTGCAACGCATTTGCTTCGTGAGGAATACAGTGAAGCCGAAGAACTCTTAACAAAAGCGCTCAAGGAAAATCCTAAAAACGAAGACGCCTTATTTTATCGTGCAAAGTGCTATTATGGCTTAAAGCGCCTTAAAGATGCGCTGTCGGACTGCAACGAGCTGCTTAAGATAAATACGATCAATGCCGAAGGCTATTACCTTCGCGCACTGTGTAAAACTGCACTAAACAGTTTCCAAACCGCTGAAAAAGATTATACAGATGCCATTATTCTTAAACCCGAAGAAGAGCATTTTTATGCTGCGCGCGGTCAAAATTATTTTTTAATGGGCGATTATGACCATGCAATAAACGACTATACATTAGCCATTCAAAAAAATGATTCAGAGGGAAAATATTTTTATAAACGCGGTATAACACTTTACATTATAAGTAGCAAGGAAATGGCTTGCAGAGATTTAGTAAAATCGGCCGAATTGGGTTATGCTGAGGCATTTGAAATTTTAAAATTCTATTGTAAATAACACCTATGATCAGTTACATTGGATTAGGCTTAATACATGGGCTATCCTACCTTCCATTGGGTGTTTTGTACATTATTTCAGATGTTTTTTACTTGATAATCTACCGCATATTAAAATATCGGGTTAATGTAACAAGAGCAAAT
>JBILCR010000017.1:0-13602 GCA_044353055.1 Flavobacteriales bacterium | reverse complement strand
AATGTTGCCACGAGTGGTTGTTTCATCAATTTGCTTTCCTTTTGATCCACAACCAATCGCAATCAGTATAATACTTATTATTGATACACTACGAAACAAATTAATCAACATCATCAGCCTTAAGCCCTTTTATGAATTTAAACACCCTAAATGCACCATAACAGCAGACCAAAGAAGCCAAAACAATCCGTTGGGTACCGCTAACTAGGTGAATACCAAAGTCAGACAAAAAAAGCGCTAAACCTATGACGAAATACAGACTTATCATCATGAGGTTTAGCGCAATTAAGAATCGCTTTAGCACAACACCGATTAAATTATCTCAAGGTAAATTTAACGGGTAGAGTAAACTGCACTCGAACAGGTTTACCGTTTTGTCTCCCTGCTGTCCAGTTAGGCATCATTCTAACCACCCTTATAGCTTCCTCAGTAAGTCCGCCTCCTAAACCACGAAGCGACTTCACATCAGTAATCTTACCATCACCTTCAACAACGAATGTTATATATACCGTACCTGAAATTCCATTTTCACGGGCCATCGAAGGATATTTTATATTCTTCGACAAAAACTCTCGCAATTTATCTTCACCCCCCTCAAACTCGGGCATCTTTTCTACCACCGTAAAAATCTCCTGCTCTCCAAGACCAGCTTCATCCTCACCACCTCCTTCATCGGGAAGCACTTCAAGATCAGTAGTACCTTCTTGAGTTTTTGTGTCTACCGTAGTTTCATTTGCGGCCTCCTGCGGCGGGGGAATGTCTTCCTCTTTAACCTCCTCAACAATCACAGGCGGAGTAAACTTAATGGTTTCCTGCACTGGTGGCGGTGGATCTGGTGGTGGTGGTGGTGGTGGTGGCTCATCCTTATCCAGCGGTGGCGGATCGGCCAACTTTAAGTCTACCTCCTGAACCTTTATATTTTCTTTGGTCAGCTCGCTCAGCTTATCCAAAATAGTTGGCAAGCTCACTGCAAATAAAAAGATCGCAAGCGATATCGCGAATGCGATATTCATTCGCTTGTTGTATCGCTTACGCAGCTCATAAGCACCGTATTCTTTGTTACGTTTTTCAAAGACTATCTCATCGAAGCCTTTTAGTGTTAGTTGCTCTGCCATAATGCCTAAGTTTATTTAGTGTATGTATTTGCATTAGCTATCATCTGATCCTCAATCGGATTTGATTCGAGCAATGCGTATATACCAATGTTACAAATAGCCATTTCATCTAATGCATCTACAATATTCTTGTATTTTGCATCCTTATCGGGCTTTAAGAGAACGGTGAGTGTACTGGTTTTTCTCTTGGGATCATCAAAAAAGGCCATTTTTTTCTTTCCCAATGAGTCTTTAGGCAACGTACCTTCAGCAACCATCTTCTTAAGCTTTTCTATTTCATCGTAAGTCCTGTGCCTTTTATTGTTTTCCTCAATTAATATTTTACGCAAACCATTTGGACCGTATGATACTTTGTTTAGCGCAGGCAATGCGCCTTTGTTAGGGTCGGCAATACCAAAGTACCAATACACTGCATTGTCTTTAGTGAGAAGAATATTTAATGTGTGGTCATCATCTACTTTGCTGCTGTTCTCCAATTCAGAAGGGTCTTTAATTTTCTTCGGCATGGTTAACTGCATGGCCTGCGGTTTATTAAAGGTGGTGGTAAGAATGAAGAATGTCAATAATAGAAATCCTAAATCCACCATTGGGGTCATGTCAATGCGGGTTGATGATTTTTTTGCACGTTGTTTACCGTGCTTCTTTTTACCACCCCCGCCATCGTCGGTATTTAATTCAGCCATGTTGGTGTTTTTTACTGTTTATGTAGAACCCTAAATTAGGTTCAATAAAAAATCTAATTAATTTGACGGACCAGTTTCCATATTTGTGATAAGGTTGAATTTATTGACCTTACCAATATTATCATCCTGTAAATAATCCATCACTTTTCGCACAACCGGATAGCTGGTGATCTGATCACCTTTAATTGCCACCCGGAATTTGGGGGCAGTACGACGGGCAAAATAAATCCAATCGCAAATCTCACATTTCAGAGAATCCGATGGAATTCCCTTCGACTTTTCAGCGAGTTTTTTTCGTTCCGTTGAATTGGCATTCAAATAATCCGACAATTGCCGCATGGGAACACCAAATGAGGCCATATTTGAAAACTCCTTCTTCTGCTTTTCATCAAAATTGATCTTGTACTTCTCTCCCATTTTTTCCAAAACTTTTACCCTCTCTTCCTGGCCAGTAAGATTAAAGAACACACGATCTTGTTTATCTACAAGAATCATAAGAAGTTCTTTTTCGGGAATTTTAAGGTCCGAAACGGATGACGGGATATCGATTACCGCAGCCTCCTCGGCCCGAAACTGCGAGATAAGCATAAAGAAGGTTACCAACAGGAACGCCAAGTCTACCATCGGCGTCATGTCGATGGATGGACTATTCTTGGGCATTTTTATTTTAGGCATAACCTCAGGTCTGTATTAACTTATTTTGATTGAGAAGCAAATGTTTGTACAAGAGAAAAACCAGATTCATCAATCTTATAGGTTAGACCATCTATCTGTGTAGTAAAGTAGTTGTACATAATAATAGCTACCGTAGAACCCGTGATACCCAAAGCGGTATTAATCAAAGCCTCAGAGATACCGTTTGCAAGTGCCACCGCATCAGGCGCACCGGCTTGAGCAAGTGCCGAGAATGCTTTAATCATCCCCAATACTGTTCCAATAAGACCTACAAGGGTTGCAATCGATGCGCAGGTAGAAATGATTACAAGATTTTTAGATAACATAGGCAATTCGAGCGCCGTAGCCTCTTCCAATTCTTTTTGCATGGCTACCACTTTCTGGTCCTTATCCATACTGCTATCATTTTGTAAAATACGATAACGCTGAAGCCCGGCTTTCATAACGTTGGCCAATGAGCCCTTTTGTTTGTCGCACTCAGCAACTGCTGTTTCAATCTGATTATTGTTAATCATATTCTGCAGATTACGAATGAATACATTTAAACGACCACGTCCTTTTGCTTTAAGAATGGTGATGAAACGCTCAATCGAAAAAGCAAAAATGATTAACACAATAGACATTAATATTGGTACGATAAAGCCACCTTTGTAAACGATACCTAAAATATCGCCAGGGTGGGGATGGCCATTAACCGGATCACCTCCTTCAAAATGTGAAGGAGCGCCCATAACAAACATGTAAACGAGTGTACTTGCTAAAATAGAAAGTACAATAACTGATGTGGCAAAAATGGCACCCAGTCCACTTTCAGCTGATTTTGAATTGTTGCTCATTGGTAATTGGAGTTTTGGAGTTTTGTGATTTTTCTGTCTTTAAGGGAGGCAAATATAAACAAACTTGAATTGAATGTTTGACTTACATTTTTTGAATTTTATCGTTAAATTTTTAGTGCCTTGATTATTAAGCGAAGATTATTTGTGTTTGTTCGTTAAAAATTTGTATTAACTTTGCCGCGGTTTTGAGGAGGGACATAGTCCCTTTTTTTATTGAAGGCATGATTAGCAAGCAGTTAATACAACAAATAGCAGAAGATTTTCTTCGTGACTCCGACAATTACCTTATTGAGGTAAAGGTTAGTGCAGCGAATAAGATTTTGGTGCATATTGGTAATGACCAGCATATTGCAATACGTGATTGTGTGGCCCTGAGTCGAAAAATTGAACATTCGCTCGATCGCGAAGCTGAAGATTTTGAACTTGAGGTTGGCTCACCAGGTATTGATCAGCCATTTAAAGTTTTGCGTCAATATCAAAAGTATCTGGGTGAATTGGTTGAAATCAAAACTACAAAAGGCCTAAAGCATTCAGGTATTCTAAAATCAGCTAATGAACAGGAAGTAACGCTTTTACCCAAAACAAAAAGAACAAACAAAAAATCAACACAATCACACACCGCTGCCGATGAACATCTAACCTTTTTAATGGATGATATCTCTGAGACGCGATTGGTAATAAAAATTTAACACACTATAGAATAATGGAACACGCGGCATTAATCGAATCGTTTGCTGAATTTAAAGAATTCAAAAACATTGACCGGCCTACCATGATGGGCATCCTGGAGGATGTTTTCCGTAACATGATTATAAAGAAATACGGATCCGACGAGAACTTTGATATCATTATAAATATTGATAAAGGAGACTTAGAAGTTTGGAGAAATCGTGAGATTGTTAATGACGGAGAGGTTGAGGACGAGAATAAACAGATTGCTTATGCCGAAGCGGTTCGTATTGAGCCCGATTTTGAGGTGGGTGAAGAAGTTTCCGAAGAAGTTCACCTAAACGATTTTGGGCGAAGGGCTGTTCTAGCCTTCCGTCAAAATCTGGTAGCACGTATCACCGAACTCGAAAAAGACTCGGTTTACCGGAAATATAAAGATAGGATGGGTGAAATAGTGACCGGTGAAATTTATCAGGTTTGGAAAAAAGAAGTACTGATTTTGGATGAAGATGGCAACGAACTCATCATTCCTAAAACGGAACAAATACCAAATGATTTTTATAAAAAAGGAGAAAACACGCGCGCTGTAATTCTGCGTGTAGAAATGCGAAATAATAACCCTCAAATTATATTATCTCGAACCGCGCCAAGCTTTTTAGAAAAACTTTTCGAGCAGGAAGTTCCGGAAGTGTTTGACGGACTTATTACGATAAAAAATATAGTGCGTGAACCTGGTGTAAGAGCAAAGGTGGCAGTAGAATCCTATGATGACCGAATCGACCCTGTTGGAGCATGTGTTGGTATGAAAGGTTCGCGCATACATGGTATTGTTCGTGAATTGCGTAATGAGAACATAGATGTTATCAACTTTACCAACAACAACACATTATATATAACTCGTGCTTTAAGTCCGGCAAAAATCACATCCATTAAATTAGACGAGGAATCCAAAAGAGCCGAGGTATATCTTAAACCGGATCAGGTATCGCTCGCGATTGGTAAGGGAGGATTAAATATACGTTTAGCCAGCAAACTCACCGGATATGAAATAGATGTTTACCGCGATTCGGAAATAGATACTGAGGACGTTGACCTCGATGAATTTGCAGACGAAATTGACGGCTGGATCATTGACGAATTAAAGAATATTGGATGCGACACAGCTAAAAGTGTTTTAGAATTACCTGTTGATGATTTGGTTAAGCGAACAGATTTAGAGGAAGAGACCATTAAGGAGGTAATGAAAATCCTTAAAGCAGAATTTGAATAATGAATAGGAATTAACGTTCATAAATTTTTTCGGATGTCAGAACCATCAGCAGTTAAAAGAATAAGCAAAGTTGCCACCGAGTTGAATGTCGGGGTACAAACCGTTATTGATTTCCTTACATCCAAAGGGTTTGACGATATTAACCGCAATTCGAAAATTACGGACGATATGTACTCCCTTCTCATTAAGGCATATGGCTCTGAGAAGGACGTTAAAGAAGAATCAAAAAAGATCATACAAAACAGGCTTAAAAGAGAAGGAATCGCGGCTGAGATTGCAGGGCAAACTCTCGGCAAAGCTGAAGAGCCTGAAACTGAACCTGAGCCTGAAGTTTTAGTAAAAAATTTAGCGCCCATTCAACCGGAGCGCAAAAAAGCAGAAGCGCCAAAACAAGAACCTGAACCTGTAGAAGCGAAATTAGAACCTGAAGTTTTTAAAGCCGAAACGCCTGAAGGCCCATCTGTAAAAGTGTTGGGAAGCATTGACTTATCGACCATTGGAAAAGGCAAATCGAAAAAGAAAGAAGTAGAGGAGACGAAAAAGGAAGATAAAAAAGAGGAACCAGAAGTATTAGATATTAAAGAAGAAACGGTACAAACGCCCATTATTGCTGAAACACTTGTTGAAACAAGTCCGGAAATCACAATAATTCCTGAAGAGCCAAAGGCAGAAAACGCACCAAAGGCAGATGATGAACCGTTCCGTTTGGAGCGTAAAAAACTGGAAGGCCCTACAATTTTGGGTAGAATTGAACTACAGCCCACGCCTCAGAAAAAACCTGTTGCATCCTCATCCGCACCTCAAAATCAAGGTGGAGATGCCAAGAAAAAAAGAAAGCGGATTGAATCCAATCCAGCTGCAGTAAGCTCTCCTTCTGGCAATTTTCAACAAAGAGGAGATCATGCCCAAAAACAACGGCCGCAACAAAATAGACCTGGAGCTCAGCCAAAGGTACAACTTACAGAAGAAGAGGTTCAAAAACAAATCAAGGAAACACTTGCTCGTTTGAGCCAGGGTAAGCAGAAGTCGAAATCGGCAAAATACCGTAAACAAAAGCGAGAAGATTATAGAGCTGCCCAAGAAGAAGCTGAACTTGAAAATCTTGACAAAGTTATTAAGGTAACTGAGTTCGTTACAGCAAACGAACTGGCAAAAATGATGAATGTACAGGTAAATGAAATTATTTCTACTTGTATGTCGTTGGGCTTATTTGTTTCTATCAACCAGCGACTTGATGCAGAAACCTTAACTATTGTGGCCGATGAATTTGGCTACAAAGTAGAATTTGTTAGTGTTGAGGTTCAGGAAGCTATTAAGGAAGATGATGAAGAGGAGAGTGACTTAATAGCGCGTCCTCCAATTGTAACTGTTATGGGTCACGTTGACCACGGTAAGACGTCATTACTCGACTACATTCGTAAGGCGAATGTAATTGCTGGTGAAGCGGGTGGAATTACGCAACACATCGGTGCTTACAATGTAACCATGGAGAACGGAAAAAAAATAACGTTCTTAGATACCCCTGGTCACGAGGCCTTTACAGCCATGCGCGCTAGAGGTGCTCAGGTTACCGATGTGGCTATTATTGTAGTGGCTGCTGATGACAGCGTTATGCCTCAAACAATTGAAGCAATTAACCATGCCCAGGCTGCGCAGGTTCCTATCGTATTTGCCATCAATAAAATTGATAAACCCGGAGCTAATCCAGATAAAATTCGCGAACAACTTGCCGCAATGAATATTTTGGTTGAAGACTGGGGGGGCAAATATCAAGTGCAGGAAATTTCAGCCAAACAAGGAAAAAACGTTGATATGTTGCTCGAAAAGGTTTTGCTTGAAGCCGAAATACTCGACTTGAAAGCCAACCCAAACAAACGTGCAACCGGAAGTGTGATTGAATCGGAACTTGACAAAGGACGCGGATACGTAAGTACCGTGTTGGTTACTGCAGGTACGCTAAGTATTGGTGATGTTGTGCTGGCTGGTCCGCACAGCGGTCGTGTTAAAGCATTGTTTAACGAACGAGGTGCTCCAATACGCGAAGCTGGTCCTTCGCAAGCCGCACAAATGCTTGGACTGAGCGGAGCACCATCATCAGGCGATAAATTTAACGTGATGGCCGATGAGCGTGAGGCTCGTGAAATTGCCAATAAACGCCAGCAACTCCAAAGAGAACAAGGAATTCGTACTCAAAAACATATTACCTTAGATGAAATTGGCCGACGAATAGCTATTGGAGATTTTAAGGAATTGAATATTATCGTAAAAGGCGACGTTGACGGATCTGTTGAGGCACTTTCAGATTCACTATTAAAACTATCGACTGAAAAGATTCAGGTTAATATCATTCACAAATCGGTGGGGCAGGTAACTGAGAGCGACGTTCTTTTAGCATCGGCATCCAACGCAATTATCGTTGGATTTCAGGTACGTCCATCGGCAAGTGCAAGAAAATTAGCTGAAAACGAAGAGATTGACATGCGTTTTTACTCTATTATTTACAACGCAATTGAAGAAGTTAAGGCTGCGATGGAAGGGATGCTTGCACCTGAATTTGAAGAAAAGGTAGTATGCAATGTTGAAGTTCGCGATGTGTTTAAAATTACTCGAGTAGGTACCGTTGCCGGCTGCTATGTATTGGACGGCAAAATAACTCGAAACACAAAAATAAGATTGATTCGCGACGGTATCGTAGTGTATTCGGGTGATTTAGGCTCTCTTAAACGATTCAAGGATGATGTTAAGGAGGTTGCCACAGGCTATGAATGTGGACTAAACATCAATAATTTTAACGATCTTAAAATTGGTGATATTATTGAGGGCTACGATATCGTTGAGATTAAACGAAAACTTTAATTCAATCAAGCGTTATCACTTTAATTTTATCTCGAACAATATAAGCTCCAGGATAATACCGGGCAATGTCGTTAATAAAACCCTTCGCCTCGGATTTAGTGCGAAAATCACCACAACGAATTTTAAAGTTGGGTTGAAGATAGGTTAGGTTAGACCGTACATCGGGAAATCTTTTGTCGAATTCTTTCTTAACGCGCTCTGCCTCATCGCGGGCGGCGTTACCAGACATGCTAAAAATTTGAACACGATAACCGTCGATGGTTTCTCGGGTAGTTTTTTGACCTTTCCTTAGGCGACTAATAGCGGAAGCTATTTTAGTGTCCATGATAACCTTTACTTCGCCTTTTGGGATTTCTTTGGTTAAACTGGGCTTAATATTCGGCTGTTGTGCATGAAGGGCTAAAGAACCGTGAAACAGAAAAGCCAAAAGGAGAGTTATACAGCGTTGAATTAACATACTTAAAAGGTGCACAAATTTAATGCTTGCCATCATATACTACGACTAAAGCCAAGAAATGTTAATTTTATTCGACTGAATATCAGCTAAAAGAAAATATTTCAAACATAGCTTCGACCAACTTATATATATACTACACTGATTTACAATAGGTAGCGCACTATTTAGAATCAATCTATATTATAAATAAAATGAAAAAAAACCTTAAATAAATTCGCCATAGATTAAATTTGCAGCCGTAAAAAAGTGAATTAGGTTGACAAAAGCCTCATTTTCTATGCTAAAATTGAACTCTCGGACTATAAAGTCATTTGCCCTTTTAATGGGCTTCATGCTGCATCTTAACGTTATTAATGCTCAGGATGCGGCGAAATTATTTAAAGCCAATTGCGCTTCCTGTCACAAACCAAGCGACCAAAAACTAGTGGGCCCCGGCTTAAAGGGAGTTCGTGGTAGGGGTAATTGGTCTGATGATGCAAAGCTCACTGCTTGGGTAAAAAATTCAGTTGCCTATCTTTCAACTGGAGATGCTTATGCTAACAAGCTATTCGAAGAATACGGAAAGTCGGTCATGCCGGCTCAAAACTTATCGGATGCCGAAATAATTGCCATTATTGATTGGGCAGACAAAGGAGGCGATGCGCCAGCAGCTACAACAGCTGCAGATGGAACAGGAAAAGTGGCCGCCAATTCTGAATCAGGAAGTAATTATCCCTTAATTTTTGGTGTTGTAGCTGTCATTTTGATAATTCTTGTAACTGTTCTAAACTCAGTAAAGAAGTCGCTTGAAGCTTTAGTTAATGAAAAGAAAGGAATTGAATCTACAGAAAAACCAGATTTAGGTATTTGGGGTAATTTTAATCGTTGGGCCTCTAACAATAAAAAAATTGTTGCTGTAATAGGGCTTCTCTTGATAATTTGGGTTTTAAAACAAGGTTGGGATGGTCTTATGGGAATTGGGGTTTACCAAGGTTACGCTCCTGAACAGCCTATTAAATTTTCACATAAGCTTCATGCTGGCGATAATAAAATTGCATGTGTTTATTGTCACAGTGGTGTTGAAAAATCTAAACATGCTAACATCCCGTCAGCCAATGTTTGTATGAATTGTCATATGTACATTCAGGAGGGGCCTCAATACGGCAAAGAAGAAATTTCCAAAATCTATGCTGCTCTCGACTACAATCCAGAAACGCGGCAGTATGGAAATAACAAAAAGCCCATTCAATGGATTCGTGTACACTCTTTGCCCGACCATGCTTACTTCAATCATAGTCAGCACGTAGCCGTAGGAAAAATCGAATGTGCAGAATGTCATGGAGCCATAGACTCAATGGAGGTGGTTAAACAACATGCGCCACTTACCATGGGCTGGTGTATTGATTGTCACAGAAAAACTGAAGTTGATTTCAAAGACAATAAATACTACGAAGAACTTCACAAAGAGTTTGTCAACAATCCTAAATACAAAAAAGGAGACAAATTCACCATTGGTTCAATTGGTGGATTGGAATGCTCTAAGTGCCATTACTAATCCAAATCATTCAAACTGTACTTTCATCTGAGTATGAGCAATTCGAAAAAATACTGGAAAGGAATAGAAGAACTTAAGGAAACACCTGAGTTTTTAAATCAGAAGCACAATGAGTTTGCAGAGGAGCTTCCCGTTGATCGCTTTTTAGGTGACGAACAGGTAGTATCCGCACAAACCAACCGACGCGATTTTCTTAAAGTTTTGGGCTTTAGTGTTACCGCAGCTTCTTTGGCAGCATGCGAGGCACCAGTTAGAAAAGCTATTCCCTACTTAAATAAACCTGAAGAAATTACGCCCGGTGTAGCTAATTATTATGCTACTTCATACTGGGACGGGCAAGATTACGCCGGATTAGTTGTTAAAACGCGCGAAGGTCGTCCGATAAAAGTAGATGGCAACGAATTATGTCCCATTACTCAAGGGGGAAGCAATGCACGTATGCAAGCATCGGTATTGTCCTTATATGATTCTGCACGTTTGCGTAAGCCCATGAAAGACGGTAAAGATACCGACTGGAAAACCCTCGATTCTGACGTAAAAAATAAATTAGCTTCAATAGCTGCTTCAGGCGGTTCTATACGCATCCTCACTTCAACTCAGGTTAGTCCATCTATGAATGCGGCACTCACTGAGTTTAGCACCAAATATGCCGGTACGAAAATCATTTCGTATGATGCTGTGTCACAAAGAGCAATTGCTGATGCACATGCAGTATCGCATGGTAAAGCTATGATTCCTACCTACAATTTTGATAAAGCAGATTATGTAGTAGGTATCGGTTGCGACTTTTTAGCCAATTGGTTATCGCCCGTTGAATATGCGCGCCAATATGCAGCAAAAAGAAAGGTAAGTAAAGATAATCCCAATATGTCTCGTCATATTCAGATGGAATCGCTACTTACCTTAACAGGTTCAAACGCCGACAAGCGTATAGCCTTAAAACCCTCAGAACTTGGTACTGCTGCTGTTATGTTGCTAAACGCACTAACCGGTTCAAACCATTCTTCAGGCAAAACAGGCCAAGATGCCGCCATTGCAAAAGTGGCATCAGAATTATCTGCTCATAAAAATAAGGCACTTGTTGTTTGTGGAATTAATGATCCCAACATTCAATTGGTAGTAAATGCCATAAATAACCATTTGGGAGCATACGGAACTACAATCAATAAAGAAATTCAGGACAACACGCGTCAAGGAAACGATAAAGAAGTTATTGCACTTGTAGAAGAAATCAAAGCCCAGAAAGTTTCTGCTTTATTTGTAATTGGAGCCAATCCGGTGTATTCGCTTCCAAACGGCGAAGAACTTGCTAAACTAATTGGCAAAGTTGATTTGAGTGTTTCGCTCAACGATACTTTGGATGAGACATCAAAGCAATGTAAATATGTAGCCACATCACATCATTACTTAGAAAGCTGGACTGATGCAAACCCAAGGACCAGTCATTATTCATTGGGGCAACCCGTTATCAATCCCCTTGGAAGTACCCGCCAATCCATGGAATCGTTCTTGACTTGGTCGGGAAATACAACAAACGCACACGATTACATTGCTAAATATTGGGAAACTAATTTGTTTCCTTCCGTTAGCAACGGTTTTACTGGCGGTTTTACAGAATTTTGGAATAAAACGCTTCATGATGGAGTGCTTACGAAGATAAAGCCAAGCGAAGCGAAGCCTCAAGAAGGAGAGAATGCTAAATTAGATGAGCCCAAACTGGTAAAGCCAGAGGCTGTTAAAGCTGAAGATAAGGCCACAGTTGAAGCTCCTAAAATGGATGTTTCAACAGCAGCTAAAGCCATTTCAGGCATTGCTGCACAAGCAGGAGGAACAGAATTGGTAGTTTATGAGAAAACAGGCATGGGATGGGGTGCGCAAGCCAACAATCCGTGGCTTCAAGAATTACCTGATCCTATTACTCGTGTTACATGGGATAATTACCTACTAATGAATCCGGATGAGATGACGTCAAAAGGATTCAATGTGCTAATGGGTCAAGAGCAATTGGCTAATGTAGTTGAGATTTCAGGACCTGGCGGAGTTAAAATTTCTCTTCCTGTGGTTGCACAACCGGGCTTACCTAAAGGAGTTGTTGCGGCAGCCGTAGGTTATGGACGCTCTGCTGCAGGTAAAACTGCGAACGGAATCGGAGCTAACGCATTTAAGTTTGTAGGTACCGCTAACGGAAACTTCAGCTATTCAGCATCTAAAGTAACGATTTCGGGAAGCACCGGTACATACCATATTGCTGCAACTCAAACCCATCACACCATGATGGGAAGAAGCATCGTTAAGGAAACAACACTTGAGGAGTACAAGAAAAATTCTAAGGCTGGCAACGAGCAAATTCTACTCGCAACCAATTCATCCAAAATTGGCAAAGATGGAAAAGCTACCCCCCAGGAACTCGATTTATGGGATAACTTTGAGTATAAGAATCATTTTTGGAACATGGCTATCGATCTCAACTCATGTATTGGTTGCGGATCATGTGTGGTAAGTTGTACCGCCGAAAATAATGTTCCAGTTGTTGGTAAGGATGAAGTTCGACGTAGCCGCGAAATGCACTGGATGCGCATTGACCGATACTATACCAGCGACATGAATGAAGAACGGGCCGAAAAAGAGGGTGTTGGTGCGATTGATAAATTCCTCAAAATGGAGATACCTTCAACGGGCGATTCTCTTGAAGTAGTATTTCAACCGGTAATGTGTCAGCATTGCAATCAAGCACCCTGCGAAACAGTATGTCCGGTATTGGCTACTACGCACTCACTTGAAGGACTTAACCAGATGACGTATAACCGTTGTATTGGTACACGCTACTGTGCAAACAACTGCCCGTATAAAGTGCGTCGATTCAACTGGTTCCGCTATAATGAAAACGAGCAATTCGATTTCAACATGTACGACGACATGGGCAAAATGGTACTTAATCCTGATGTTACGGTTCGTAGCCGCGGGGTTATGGAAAAATGCTCTATGTGCGTTCAACGTGTTCAGGCAGGTAAACTTCAGGCCAAGAAAAAAGGAGAACGACCTAAGGACGGCAGCATTAAAACAGCATGTCAACAATCATGTCCTACCAATGCCATTATTTTTGGAGACTTTAATGATGAACAATCCATGGTAAGGAAGGCATGGAACGACGATCGTAAATATCAACTTCTAGAGGAAGTAGGAACGCAGCCGTCGGTTTACTACCTCACCAAAGTGCGCAATACGGCAAAAAATTCTAAAGCTTAACGAAATACAATCGATATAACGTTTTATGGCACATCATTCACCATCGGTTAGAGAGCCACTGATTTTAGGAACCAAAACCTATCATCAGATTACAGAAGACATTTCCAGACCTGTTGAAGGCAAAGCAAACGGAATGTTTAAAGTGGTATTTACCATTTCGGCATTACTTGCATTGTGGGGAGTTGCCTGTTTTGCTTATACCATAGGCACAGGTATCGGAGTTTGGGGATTAAACAAAACTGTAGGTTGGGCTTGGGATAT
>JBILCR010000016.1:0-13646 GCA_044353055.1 Flavobacteriales bacterium | reverse complement strand
TAATGCAGTAATTATAACAAATTGCGAGGGAACAACGGAATGGATTAATGACGCATTTACTCGAATGTCGGGGTATGAATTGAGCGAAATTCAGGGCAAGGTTCCGGGTTCGTTTTTGCAGGGAGCCCAAACAGATATGGATGCGGTTAAGTTAATTGGGACACGTCTTAAGAACAAAGAAAAAGTTGAAACAACACTAGTAAACTATTCGAAAAATGGCCAGCCTTATACCGTTAATCTTCAAATTTTTCCAATCTTTAATGAGCGGGGCGAACATACTCACTTTATATCGCTTCAGCGTGATGTAACTATTTTAGAGGAGAACCGACGTAAAATTGAGGCGCAGCGTGCTCGACTAAGTGCAATAATAAATACTATTCCCGACCAGTTAATTATCTTTGATCAAAACGGTTCAATAGAGGAATTTTATACTAATGATCCGGCATACAAACAATTGGGCGTTGAAAAGCTCATCGGTTCAAAACTAACAGAAATAGTTGATTCGGAAAGGTCAACAGCTATTTTAAAAGCTATTGAAAAGGCCTTGCAGGGTGAGGCGATTGAAACCATAGAAATTAAGAGTTCTCGAAACGATAAGCCCCGCGATTTGGAGCTGCGACTTTCGCGATTGGATTCCAATAGGGTGCTGACGTTAGTGCGCGATATCACTATCCGAAAAGAACAGCAACTTGCTACGCAAAAAGCACTTGAAATTGTGAGCGAACAAAATAAACGGCTCCTTAACTTCTCATATATTGTTTCCCATAACATACGTTCTCATTCCAGCAATATATCAGGAATTGCTCAAATTTTGGCGGATAATCCCGATGAAGAAACCCGTTCATTGTTCATAGAGGGATTGCTCAAATCAAGTAAGAATCTCGACTCTACGCTGAGGCATCTCAATGAGTTACTAAATATTCAAACACGAATAAATATTCACAAAGAATCGGTTTCGCTCATCCAGGTAGTTACTCAAACTCTTGAATCATTAGTGGTAGATTTAAATGCAAGTAACATACGCATTGTGAATGAAATTCCAGATGGCTTTAAATTTATTACCGACAAAGCCTATTTAGACAGCATTGTTTTAAATTTAATTTCTAATGCTATAAAATATCGCGACCCTGAAAAACAGCCAATTATAACAATAAGTGCAGGAAAACGGAACCAAGTGCCCTATTTTTCTGTAGAGGATAATGGTAAAGGGATAGATATGAAAAAATTCGGTGCTAAAATTTTTGGAATGTTTAGAACGTTTCATGGCAATAAGGATGCACGCGGCATAGGACTTTTTATAACGCGTAATCAAATTGAATCGCTCGGCGGAGTCATTGAGGTGGATAGCGAACCAGGGATAGGTTCTCGATTTACAGTCTTTCTTCCATAAACCCAATAGTCGATTGAAATGCAAGACGAAAAGCGCATATGGATTATTGATGATGACGATTTGTTTATCATGATAACGCGTAATAATATTCGTAAATCGGGCATTCCGTTCATCATTGAAGATTTTAAAAATGGTATAGATTCGTTAAGCGTATTAAAAGAACGAGTGCTTTTGCGAGAAAATCTACCTGATATAATATTGCTTGATTTGAATATGCCCATGTTAGATGGTTGGGAGTTTCTGGATGAATTGCAATTAATGCCTGAGGAAGCAAGACGAAATATTAAGGTGTATATATGTACGTCCTCCATCGATCCTAAAGACATGAAACGTTCTGAGGCAATTTCGGATGTTAGGGCGTTCTTAGAAAAGCCAGTTAATACAGAAGTTATTCTAAAAATAGTAGGCTCCGAATAATTTTTTCAAACAAATGCCGTTTTCCAAAGTAAATATTGATTAAATATACCTTAAATCAGGCTATTTAAACATATCTATACATTTTTCAGAATAACTGTTCAGTAAATTTTAAAAATCAAGAATTTAATAATCAAATAAGTCAAATGTTTTTAACAATCGCGTAAAAACATTTGAAAAAGAAACTATATAGTTATTTTTGTACATAAGATATTATTCACTTTTATATATACAATCTATGGCTGGAGTTAATAAAGTAATCTTAATCGGAAACGTTGGAAAAGATCCTGAAGTTAAAATTCTTGAGAATGGTGTTCGTGTAGCGAATTTTCCGCTTGCGACCACTGAAATTTATAAGAAAGATGGAAGTAGGCAGGAGCAAACCGAATGGCATAACATAGTGTTATGGAGGGGATTAGCTGAAGTAACCGAAAAAATTGTTAAAAAAGGAGCCACAGTTTATATAGAAGGAAAACTCAGGTCGCGCACCTGGGAAGATAAAGACAAAGTGAAACGCTATTCGGTTGAGGTGGTTGCCGATACACTTACCGTATTAACCGGAAGACGAGAAGATATACAGCATATCCCTTTGGAGGATACTTTTAATCACAACGATAGCTTAGCCTGAGCTAGTAATTCTTATTTCAAAAGCGTTCTCTGATTTGGTATTAGCACGTATATTTGTGCCTGTATGCGTATTGGCTTATTCATGGTATTTATGGTTTCTCTTGTGCTAACTTCCTGTTTCAACGAAGAAGCCAACGAAATTCCTAAACCTAAAGGATATTATCGTATAACCTTTCCACAGCACAGCTATAAACCCTATGCCGACTCGTGCCAATTTACATTTGAGTACCCTCAGTACAGTCAAATTGTTTACAGAGGCGAAAACGCTAATAAATGCTGGCCCGACATATATTTCCCAAAATTTAAGGCCACCTTACACCTCAGCTACAAGCCGGTAGAGAGCAACCTATCGCAGCTATCAGAAGACTCGCGCGCACTAACGTATAAGCACACGGTTAGAGCAAATGATATTATTGAATCGGCCCTTATTTTGCCCGAACAAAAGGTATATGGAACCGTTTACGAATTGGGGGGTAATGCGGCATCCGCCCTTCAGTTTCACCTTACCGACAGCAGTCGCCATTTTTTAAGAGGCTCTCTTTACTTTAACGCAAGTCCAAATGCCGATTCTCTGCAGCCGGTGGTTGATTTTTTAAGAGCCGACCTCGACCATTTTTTCAAGTCGTTTCGCTGGAAGAACTAATCCCCCTATCGCGACTAAAATATATGCGTGAGCATAGAAAAAAGAGCACCGAAGCTCCCAAAAGATGCGAGACCTGGGCAACAGCTGGTATCGACATTTGAGCCATAACCCATCCTGCAAGACACTCAAAAATAAGCACCGATATAACTGCCCAAAAATAATCACGCGCCGATGATTGTTTTGATGAGCGCAATTCGATGAGCAACACAACATTTAGTGCTACCACAAAAAGTGAGAACGCCTTATGCAGCGTTAAAACCGAAGATATTTCATCAACCCATAACTCACGAGAAGCATAATTATACGAAGCCGCAATAACATCAACTTGTTCTCTAACTTGTGTGCCAATGAGTGTTTGTATCAACACAAAAATGGCCGTTAACAGCGCAAGCTTATGGATACGCTCTTTTTTTGTTGTTATCGTAATTTCACTAGTATAGCACCTAGAATAGATCAGTGTTAAGAGCCATAAGATGGCAAATGCGGCAATCATGTGGATACTGATGGATTGTGGAATTAAATTGCCGTCAACCACGAGCTTACCGAGCCATGCCTGAAAACCGGTGAGCAGCAATACCGCGAAACTCCAAAGTGCCGTAGCTTTATCGGATGCATACGTTCTTATGGAACTGATGCATAAGGCTAAGATAAAAACTCCTAGCAGAGCACCCAGCAAGCGGTTGATATACTCCACCCAGGTTTGATACACTACAAATTTAGAGTAATCGTGTTTGGGGTATTTTTCCCAGTCTTTATGTTCAAAAATATCCCCAGATCCAAAATCGCCAGTAGCCCTCCATAAGGTATCGTTATGAATTACCATCATGCCTTTATTATAGCTTGCATGCGGTTGGAAAACCACCTGATCGGGTTCGGTTGGCGGAACATAATAACCAAAACATTTGGGCCAGTCCGGACAGCCCATTCCACTTTGAGTAACGCGAACCACGCTGCCTGCAAGAATAACAAGCAATGTGAGAATCAACGAACTTTTTGCCCAAAACCGAGTTGATAATTTCATGGCATCAAAGATACAGCAAGCCTGCATAACTGATGAAGCAGGAATATAGTTACAAATAGGTTTTTGAAAATTCCAGGTGCATCATCTTTTACTCAATTTTTATGTCTTTTATTGAACAAATCCCTCTTTTTTTTGTCCCTATTCAAGCGTCGGTATTGTAACTTGCGCCTTACTAACCTCTAAGATTTACACTTCGTAATATGTCATCATCTGCCACACTTAATTTTGAAGGAAACACCTACGAATTGCCTGTAATTATTGGATCCGAAAATGAAAAGGCCATTCAGATTGATAATCTAAGGCAGCAATCAGAATTTGTTACACTTGATTCGGGATATAAAAATACTGGGGCCACAACCTCAAACATCACTTTTCTAGATGGCGAAAAGGGGATATTGCGATACAGGGGTTATCCCATTGAGCAATTAGCCGAAAAGTCTACGTTCATTGAGGTTGCATATTTACTCATATACGGAGAATTGCCCAGTTTGCAGGAGTTGGAGCGTTTTTCAACGGCCATTACTCGCCACACGCTCATCCACGAAGACATGAAGCGATTTTACGAGGCCTATCCCGCCAAGGCGCATCCTATGGGAGTAGTAGCCTCTATAACCTGTTCTTTGTCTACGTTTTACCCCGAATCGCTCAACCCCAATCGGGGCGACGAAGCCATAGATTTAACTATTGTGCGTCTTTTGGCTAAATTCAGCACTATTGCAGCTTGGGCTTACAAAAATTCGGTAGGCCATCCTGTAATGTATCCTCGCAATTCAATGTCGTATGTAGAGAATTTTCTGCACATGATGTTTGCGATGCCTACCGAAGATTATGAGGTGGATCCTGTTATTGTTAACGCGCTCGATAAGCTGCTCATTCTGCATGCCGATCACGAACAGAATTGTTCTACTTCAACAGTACGTATGGTGGGTTCGTCACAGGCTAATCTTTATGCCTCCATTTCGGCGGGTATTTGCGCCCTTTGGGGGCCTTTGCATGGCGGTGCCAATCAGGCGGTAATCGAAATGCTCGAAGCCATTCGCAATGATGGGGGTTCAGTAGCTAAGTTTGTTGAAAAAGCTAAAGATAAAAACGATCCGTTCCGATTGATGGGATTTGGACATAGGGTGTATAAGAATTTTGACCCACGCGCGTCCATCATTAAAAATGCCTGCGACCAAATGCTCAATAAACTAGGCATTAGTGATCCACTGCTCGACATTGCCAAGCAGCTAGAAGAAGCGGCTTTAAGCGATTCCTATTTTGTGGAGCGCAAACTGTATCCCAACGTCGATTTTTATTCTGGAATTATTTACAAAGCTATGGGTATCCCTACCGACATGTTTACGGTAATGTTCGCCTTGGGCCGATTACCAGGTTGGATTGCACAATGGAAAGAAATGATTGGTAATAAAGAGCCTATTGCAAGACCACGGCAGATTTACACAGGTGCTGTAAAGCGCGATTATGTAAATATTGCAAGCCGATAAGGTTTGTTATTGAGTGTTTCAATCTGCCCGTTTGGTTTTGTACCTTTGAGGCATCAAAGACATGGGGCTTAATCAGGACACTTTAAATAAACTTAGTTCAAGCAATACCGACAGTGCACGTCGCAGCATTACAGATCGGCCTAAAGTTAATGAAGCCACTGAACAACAGGCAGAAAAGGTCGACAGTGTTTCGGTAGTAGCGCTTAAGAAAAATGAAAGCCTGTCGCCGGTTAAACATCCCAATTTTTTTTACACCGAGTACACACCCAACCTTAAGTCGCAGCCCCGAATTTTGGATTCCACAGGGTGGATTGTGCCCTTAATTTTACTTTCGTTTTTTTTGCTTTCGCTCATACACGTGATTTATCCGAAGGCTTTTTTTTCGCTTGTGGCCAATATTTTCCGTTTGGGCGGCATACGTAAATTGCGCGACGAAGAAAGTGCTACCAACAGGGGGGCTTTGGCTTTATTGATGCTGATATTCCTTTTGGTATTTCCCGTTTTCCTGTTTCAGGTTGTAAGCTATTTTAGGGTAGTACCTACCGTTTTTGAAGGCATACCGCTATACTTCAGGCTCCTACTTCTTACCTCTTTTTTGCTTTTAGGCAAATTGCTTTCAGTGCAGGTTCTGGGTTATCTATTTAATTGTCAAGACGAAACAATGGACTACAGAAACGGCATTTTGCTTATGAATGGGCTTGCAGTTTTTATTTTGATACCCATAAGTTTAGTTTTAAAAATTGCTGATGCCGATTTAATAAAGGCAGGCATTTATCTGGGAGGCTTGTTTTTTCTGATATTTTATTGCTTCAGCATTTTGATTGGACTGCGCTCGGGTTGGCGCAGCACACAGGTGTCGAAGTTTCACTTGTTTTTGTATTTTTGCACTTTGGAAGTTCTACCCGTTTTCTTGATTGCGAAATCAATGAAAGCCATTATTTAAAGGAAAGACCCATGAGTTCTGATAAGAATCTGAAAGCTGCTGAAACATTGACTTCCGGGTCGAGAGAGCAGCGCGTAAAAACGATTCTGGTAACGCAACCTAAGCCTGAAACCGATAAATCGCCGTATTTTGATTTGGCGAAAAAAATGAATGTAAAAATCGACTTTAGGTCGTTTATACACGTTGAAGGCATCTCGGCAAAAGAGTTTAGAAAGGAGAAAATAAATATACTCGAACATACTGCGGTTATTCTAACCAGCAGAAACGCGGTAGATAATTTTTTCAGGCTTTGCTCCGAAATGCGCATTACCGTTCCCGAAACCATGAAGTATTTCTGCATAAGCGAATCAACGGCATTCTACCTGCAGAAATATGTTCAATACCGTAAACGGAAAATTTTTTACGGAAATCAAAAGTTTATTGAACTTATAGATGTTATCAAGAAGAATAAATCAGAAAAGTTTCTCCTGCTTTGTTCCGACATTCATAAGGATGAGATTCCTGAAATTCTCGACGAGCATAAAATAAATTACACTAAAGCGGTTATTTATCGCACGGTGTGCAGCGATTTAAGCGACCTGTCGGATGTGAAATACGATATGCTTGTGTTTTTCTCCCCTTCGGGTATAAAGAGTCTATTTCAGAATTTCCCAGATTTTAAGCAAAACAATACCCGTATTGCTGCCTTTGGAGCAACAACTGCTGCTGCCGTGCACGAAGCCGAGTTAATTTTGGACATTCATGCGCCACAACCACAAGCGCCTTCAATGACAATGGCCATTGAAAATTATTTAAAGCTTGTTAATAAAAGCCGTTAATGCCTGAGTTTGGCCTTTCGCGTGCTGATATTCTCAGGGGGCGCAAAGAACTTGAAGAACTTTTTTCTACTGGAAAGAGGTTTTATGAGTCCCCTTTTAAGATCATCTACCAAAAAAAACCAGCCATTCCCGGTCAAACACTCAATAGAGTGGGGGTGGCGGTTCCGAAAAAAGTAATACGATTGGCGCATGATAGAAACCGTATTAAACGGCAATGCCGCGAATGTATCCGATTGCAAAGGCATGTTTTGATACAGAAGCTTGAAGAACAGCATGTTTCTTTAGATTTTTTTATTATTTACACGGTGCCAAGCCATCCCGATTTTAACTTACTTAACGATAAAATAATTCTAATTTTACAACGTTTGTTAACTCAGGTATGATAAGGGTTCCTTCAAGAATCGTAATTGCTTTGATACGAGGATATCAGAAATTTATTTCTCCTGCCTTACCGCCTGCATGCCGCTATTACCCCAGCTGTTCGCATTACGGAATTGAGGCTGTTAGAAAATACGGGGCGTTAAAGGGCGCGTGGCTAAGCCTGAAACGGATTTTGCGATGCGCCCCTTGGGGTGGCCATGGATATGATCCGGTTCCATAAATGAAATTACCTTATATGAAAAAAAGACACATAGCACGCATTATACTTCCGGTTTTTATAGCGGCAACTGCATTTGTTGGGTATAGTTTTAAAGACGATTATTTCGAGATATCGAAGAACCTCGACATTTTTACCACCTTATTCCGTGAGGTAAATCTTTATTACGTTGACGATATAAACCCCGGACAGCTTATAAAAACTGGAATAGACGCGATGCTTGAATCGCTCGACCCTTACACAAACTATATTCCCGAAGACGATATAGAAGATGCCCGATTCATGACAACGGGCCAGTATGGAGGTATAGGCGCCATGATTCGAACAAAGGGAGATTACATTGTTATTGCAGAGCCTTACGAAAATTCGCCCGCTGCTAAGGCCGGCCTCATGGCCGGCGATATTATTCTTGAAGTAGAAGGTAAATCGGCCAAAGGCAAATCAACCTCCGATGTAGTAAAGGTTTTAAAAGGCACACCTGAAACTCCGGTTAAAGTTCTTATTCGCCGCCCCGGTGTTGAAGTGCCTATTGAAAAAACAATTGTGCGCGAGGAGATTAAAGTTAAAAATGTACCCTATTATGGCATGATCGATGAAAAAATTGGGTTGATTAAACTTACTGGATTTACCGAAGATGCCGGAAGAGAGGTTAGAGAAGCATTAATAAAACTTAAGGAGAACCCTAATCTCGAGGGTGTGGTTCTCGATTTAAGAGGTAACCCCGGTGGGCTTTTGCGCGAAGCAATTAATATTGTGAACGTATTTGTGGATAAAGGCATTGATATTGTTTCTACAAAAGGTAAGGTAAAGGAATGGGACAAAACATATAAATCGCTCAATAGTCCCGTTGATTTAAGCATTCCGGTTGTGGTACTTGTAAACCGCTCATCGGCTTCGGCTTCCGAAATTGTGAGCGGCTCCTTGCAGGATTTAGACCGTGCAGTTATTGTGGGCCAACGTTCTTTTGGAAAAGGCCTGGTACAAACATCAAGGCCACTTACTTACAATACGCAAATAAAAATTACTACCTCTAAATATTACATACCATCGGGCCGCTGCATTCAGGCTAAAGATTATTCGCACCGCAACGAAGACGGCAGCGTGGGTACCGTGCCCGACTCCCTTATTCGAGAATTTAAAACCCGAAATGGTAGAAAAGTGTATGATGGAGGCGGAGTAAATCCTGATGTGAGCATTGAACCCAACGAATATGCCCCTGTTACACGCGCCGTGGCAGGCGATAATTTACTTTTTGATTTTGCCACGCAATTCAGGTCTAAAAACCCACAAATTGTTGATGCAAAAGAATTTATGGTTTCACAGGAGCTTTATGAAGAATTTATAGCATTTATTGGAAATCAAGAAGTTAAATATGAAACAGAGAGTGAGGAACTGCTCCAAAAATTAAAGGAAGTTGCCGAACGTGAAAAATATTATGCCTCTTTTGAGGCAGAATATAACACCCTCAAGGAAAAGATGTTGCGCGATAAAAAGGCCGATTTGCAAAAGGCGCGTAACGAAATTTCGGAATTATTGGCCGATGAAATCGTTAGTCGGTATTACTATCAGCGAGGCCGTATCGAAAATTCGTTTAAACGCGATGATGAGGTGAAACGGGCCCTTGAAATATTAAAAGATAAAAAGTTTTATGCCGATATTCTGGCGGGGAGATATGTTGAAGAAGTAAAGAAAAAGGGCAAGTAAAACACGCCTTATGAAGGCAAACCTATCGTCGGGATTAAAACAGTTCGCTTTTATTCCTTTATGGAGCTCCTTGCATCTACTATGGTGGATGGCAATATTTTTTCTGGGCAGGCTTTTTTTCATCCTTTTTCACAGCGAAAAATTACGGGCTAGCAGCTGGCACGAAGTGCTTACCGCATTTATCAGCGGCGGCCGGGTTGATTTGGCCATGGCCTGTTATCTCAGTGCGCCCGCAGTTTTGCTGGGCCTTTTTTTAGGTGGTTTTTGGCGTGAGACCTTGTATAAAGTTGCTTTCCGAATAAATCAGGTTCTGTTGTTTTTGGTAGCTTTTATTTATAGTGCCGAACTTCCCCTGTATGCCGAATGGAATCAGAAATTGAACGCCAAGGCTTTGTGGTTTTTGCGTCAACCGGCGGAAGTTTTTCATACGGCTTCGTGGTTGCAGCTTGTTTTAGGGCTGTTTTGGGTGGCTTTGCTTGTTGCTTTTGGAAGTTGGTTGTATCTGCGTTTAACAAAATGGACCAAGGGCATTGAGCCACACTGGAAGCCTTCGGCATTATCGTTTCTTGTTTTTGCTCCTGTTTTTGCAACGGCCGCCCGGGGCGGATGGTCGCCCATTCCCATTCAAATATCGGATGCCTATTACAGTAAAAACATGATGTTGAACGATGCGGCATCTAATTCGGTATTTTATCTGATGAGCAATGTGCTTCAACACATGGAAGCAGTAGAGCCCTATCGCTTCTTTGAACCTCAAGAGGCCCGAAATACCATTGATGTCCTGTTCAAAACGCAAAAAGACACCAACATAGTTTTTATCCAACATCAAAAGCCCAATATTTGCCTTATTGTGCTCGAAGGCTGGTCGGCTAATGCTGTAGGCGCTTTAGGCGGAATTAGTGGCTTAACTCCCAATTTCGACCGCATTATTTCTGAGGGTCTGTCATTCGACAGCTGCTATGCCTCAGGTAACTTGAGCGATCAGGGAATGGGAGCTGTTTTTTCGGCATTTCCGGCGCAACCGCGCACTTCCATTGTTACCATTCCATCCAAATATCCCACCCTGCCAAGCGTATTGACGCCACTAAAAGAAAAAGGCTATTCGAGTGCATTTGTTTTCGGTGGGCAGCTCATCTATGGAAATATTAAGTCCTACATATACCATAACAAATTTGATCTCATTAATGAGGAGGCCGATTTTCCTCAGTCGTGCTATCGTGGCAGACTTGGGGTTCATGATGGCGATTTGTTTGAGAGGCAATTGAGGCATATGGATGGATTACAGCAGCCATTTTTATCGGCTAGTTTTACTCAAAGTACACATGGCCCTTATGATATACCTGTTACAGGACCTATTAAAACAGGGGGAAGCTCAAAGGGTTATTTTAACGGTCTGCATTATGCCGATTCGGTTTTAGGGATATTTCTTCAAAAAGCCTCAACTCGACCCTGGTTTAAAAATACGCTGTTTGTTTTCGTTTCGGACCATCATCACAGTACTCCGCTTAATACAGAGTACCATTCGCCTGGGTATCGCAGAATTCCTTTGGTGTTTTATGGTCCGGTCATGAAACCCGAATTTAGAAATAGTAAAAACCATAGGGTGTGTTCGCAGCTCGATTTGGCGGCAACACTTTTAAATCAGTTGCAGTGCGATAGCCGACTATTTAATTGGAGCAATAACCTTATGAATCCTTATACACAGCAATTTGCCGCCTACACTTTTGATGAAGGCATTGGTTGGGTAAGGCCCGGAGAGCATTTGGTGTTTCATGTTGGAGGGAACAGGTTGGATTATATGCGGGTATCGAGCGAAACCCGAAAAGCCCTATTAATTAAAGAGGCTAAGGCGTATTTGCAGCGCATTACTGAAGTTTTTGAAACCCATTAGCCCCACCGTTTTAGGAATTTTAAGGTTCAAATGTATGGGTGCTGGCCATGCACCATGCACCTGTAATCATGTTTTCTACTGGTTATAATTTATAAACTAGTAGAAGTTAGTTCTGTTAACTATGTAATTATTTTTCGTGTCGTAGGTATCGACTTTTCAAGCGAGAGCATGCACAGTAATTTTTAAATCGGTGTAATACGCTATTCATGAATAAATCAATCGGATATTCCCCTGTATTCCTTATAGTCGGCCCATCGCTGTTTTACATACGATACCAATTCGTATTCAGTGTCAAAGGTGGTATATTGATTTTTTAAGCCCGAAAAGCGTATGAAGTCGTCGAGTTCATTTTCGTCGGTGTCTATAATTTTAGCCACCATATAGCGGGTAAATAGTTCGCGCAGTAGTTCCATTTTGGCATCTTCGGCACGGAGTTCTGCAATTTTCTTGCGGGCTTTTCCTTCTTTCGAAAACTGATCGTACAAAAATGTAATTGGGCTTTCTACCGCGTTTACCAGCGGCGTGGCTTCAGGCTTTAGCTGTTCGGCTTTAGCCAGTTCGGTAATGATTTGTTCGAAGGTTTTGGGTGCCTTTACGATAAACGGTTTCAGGGCAACCGGCTTAACACGAAGTTTTACTTCAACATTATAGGTTGATTTTGCCACCGAATCGCTGAGAATGATTTTACTAAACTGATACCCGATAAGTGAAACCAGCAGGCTGTCGTTCGCTTTGGTTTCGATGGCGAATCTTCCGCCATTGTCGCAGAATACACCGTTTTGTGTGCGATGATTGATAACAAAGGCATGAGCGAGACCGCGACCGGTTTCGGCGTCTTTTACAATGCCGCTTACTTTTACCTGGGCTATTAATAAGTACGGCATTTGTATGCTAAATAATAGGAATAAAAAGGCACTGCGCATCTTATTCTTGCTCAATTGTATTTCTTTCAAATTAAAGTATTATGGCAATAATGAAGTTATAAATGATTCTTTAATGCTGGCTGCAATATTAAAATGGTTATAGCTGGACGGCCTTCACCTCCACCAAGTGCGTTATCGGAAAATTTAAAGAGTTGGCAATGAAGCACAATTTGTGGGCCTCTTGGTGAAGCCTAAAGGCAGATTTTACCATTGAATCTTTAGTTACCGTTACGCTTGGTTTTAAGACTACTTCTGTAAAATGCCCTCCTCCGCCGTTGGTTTCCTTCATAGTTCCATGTGCGTTGTCGAAATAATGGGTAACAATAATTCCCTCCTGAGCACATAGATGCAAATACCACAGCATATGACACGAGGCAATAGAGGCTACAAGAAGTTCCTCGGGATTATGCTTGGTTGCGTTGCCTCTGAAACAAACATCTGAGGAGCCTTTAATATCCACTTTTTGCGCCACCGAAATAATATGGTCGCGTTGATAAGACTGGTAGTGCGATGTGCCCATACCTACATTGCCGGTCCATTCTACACCCACAGAATAATGGTGCAGTTTTATTTGAGCTAAATCCATGCAGGCAGATTTACGGGGTAAATTTATCTGTAGCTCCCTTACTACAACGGAATATTACCGTGTTTCTTTTTTGGTAGATTGGCTACTTTGTTTTCGAGCATTTTAAATGCTTTGATGAGCTTTTCGCGGGTGTCTTCCGGCCTAATCACTTCATCTACATAACCGCGTTCGGCAGCGGAGTATGGATTTGCAAATAGATCGGCATATTCTTTTTCTTTTTCGGCCCATTTAGCAGCAGGATCGGGCGCCTCTTCGATTTCTTTTTTAAAGATAATCTCGGCGGCTCCTTTGGCGCCCATAACGGCAATTTCGGCGCTGGGCCAGGCATAATTCATGTCGGCACCAATGTGCTTGGAGTTCATTACATCGTATGCCCCACCATAGGCTTTGCGTGTAATTACCGTTACACGCGGCACGGTGGCTTCGCAGAAGGCATACAGTAGTTTGGCTCCGTTGGTAATAATGGCGTTCCACTCCTGGTCGGTACCCGGTAAAAAGCCCGGAACATCTTCGAATACCAATAAAGGAACATTGAAACAATCGCAAAAACGTACAAAACGAGCAGCTTTTTGCGAAGATTTAATATCCAAGACGCCGGCCA
>JBILCR010000247.1:0-4034 GCA_044353055.1 Flavobacteriales bacterium | reverse complement strand
AAAGTATTCCTACTGGTTTAGTCTCGAGATGGACCTTCACATCGACCGTGAAGCAGATTTAAAAAAAATATTGACCGATTATGTTAGACAGTATTCGTGAAAGCGCCGACTATATTCGCCAGCAAACACATGGATTTGCTCCGCGTGCAGGTATTATATTAGGTACGGGTCTAGGCGGACTCGTGCGGGAACTCGATATCCATTATACCCTTTCGTACGAAAACATTCCTAATTTTCCTGTTTCTACCGTTGAGGGCCATTCGGGGAAATTGATTTTTGGATTGTTACGTGGTAAGAATGTGGTGGTAATGCAGGGACGATTTCATTATTACGAAGGCTATTCGATGCAGCAAGTGGTATTTCCGGTGCGCGTAATGCATGCTTTGGGCATTAACTTTCTTTTTGTGAGCAATGCCAGCGGTGGGGTTAATCCCAGCTTTGAAATTGGCGATGTGATGATGCTCAACGACCACATTAACCTGCTGCCGTCAAACCCTTTAATCGGCAAAAATGAAAAAGAGTTGGGGCCACGTTTCCCCGATATGAGCGAGCCATACGATCGCCTCATGATACAACATGCCAAAACCTTTGCTATGGCTGAGGGCTTTAAGTTACATGAGGGGGTTTATGTGAGTGTTAGCGGGCCGTGTTTTGAAACTCCGGCTGAATATCGGTATATGCGCATTATTGGCGGTGATGCTGTGGGTATGTCCACCGTGCCTGAGGTGATTTGCGCGCGGCACATGGGAATTCCCTGCTTTGCAGTAAGTGTGATAACCGATTTGGGCGTTGAAGGAAAGATTAAGGAAGTGACGCATGAAGATGTAATTGAGGCCGCATCGCGTGCTGAAGTAAAAATGACGGCAATTTTTAGTCATTTGGTTGCCGAACATATTTAGTATTCGCTAATTTTGCGCCCCGAATAAAAACCTGAACTATGTCTAACATCACCTTCACCATGCTTAAGCCCGACGCAGTTGAAAACAACTACATTGGAGCCATTTTACAAAAGATTAACGAAGCCGGCTTTCGCATCAAGGCAATGAAATACACCCGTCTCACGCCCGAGGCCGCAGGACGTTTCTATGCGGTTCATGCAGAGCGTCCGTTTTATAACGACTTGGTAAAATACATGTCGTCGGGTCCAATTGTAGCTGCTATTCTCGAGAAAGACAATGCAGTGGCTTCGTTCCGCGATCTTATTGGTGCTACTGATCCTGCCAAGGCTGCTCCGGGAACTATACGCGCATTATTTGCAAAATCTATTGAAGCTAACGCCATTCACGGATCCGACAGCGATGACAACGCGCTTATTGAAGGCGGCTTTTTCTTCTCGGAGCTAGAGCGTTATTAGAAATTTGTTTTTGAAGATTGAATGAAAGCCCGAATTTTTTCGGGCTTTTTTGTGCTACACTCATTTTAGAAGCTATTTTATCCCTTTGCTTCGCGTACCTTCTCTACTAAGTTACGTTCGCGATCGCTGTCGCCTAGGCTGTTGAGTAGACGGTCGATTTCAGGTTTTAGCTCGGGCTTATCTTTATACATCCAGCGCAGTATTATCATGCCGTTGCCGTTTAGCTTGAACATAGTGCTTGTAGCGGCTTCAAAGGCGTGACGAATAAGCTCAGAGTTGGCAATATTTAATTCCTTTGCCAATGCAAATGCTGATTTTCGCGTATTAAAGTCAAACGAAACGGAGCACATATCCACCAGCTCCTTTTCGTATTCTTTTTTACCTTCTTTTATGGCGGCACGTAGCCAGGTAAAGTGCACATTGCGGCTATTATCGCCCAAAATATTCTGTGTGGCGTCGAGATAGATTTGCGCATTTGATGCATCCGATGCCAGCAGTTTTTTAAGTGCCTCGTTTACGGTTACGTAGCTCGAATCGTTGAGCAATTTTGCAGCCGCCTTCAATTCATTTTTTGTTAATGTGTCTATAATCTCGATGGCCTTTTGTCGAACTAAATAGTTTTTATCGCTCAGTGCCTCGCTTACTATGGAACGCGACGTTTTATCGCGGTCGGCCATCAACATTTCAAGAGCAGTTTGGCGTTCTTTTACCGTATTGGCTTTTTTAGCAGCGTTTTGAAGGATTTTGCGTTTTTCGTCCCAGCTTTTTTCGTTAAGTGCTGAAAGTGCATCAAGGCGATCGAGCATATTGGGCGCATTAATGGCCTGTATTTTAAGTTGTTCTGTAGGTTTGGTAAAGTTTACGGTCTTTATAATTTGGTTGTCGGGATCGAATAGCGTGAAGGCAACTTTTTTTCCGGCAGGATGGAGAATTTCCACTTTAGAATCCACCTGATCAATCCAGTGTCGTTTTCGTTCCACACTGCCGTCGGTAAACCACACTTCGAAATCGATGGGCATCCTAAACACCCCAATAAAGGGGTCGACCATTTGTACCTGCCGAACGTTAAAGACCGTTTTTGCGGCGTCGGAGGTGGCCGTAACAGCGTATGCGGGTTCGCCGGCACGATAAATCCATTGCTCCCAGAACCAGTCGAGCGACTCGCCGCAGCGCTCGTGAAAAGCCCGCAGCAAATCGTGCGAATCAACGTTGCCGTAAGCGTTACGTTCGAGATAATATTTCACCGATTCATTAAAGCATTCGCGGCCAACCACATATTTGAGCATGTTGAGGACCATGGCACCTTTGGGATACCAGCGGGTACTGCCTCCATTTGAGGAAGCCACCGGAAATCCATCTCTAACCGATGCGTTTAAGGCTGAGTTTTGCGCATTTCGACGCGCTATATCGGCATACTCTTTCCCAAATACGCGGGCTTCGTACATCATGTTATAATGCGTGGCAAAACTCTCTTGCAGCCAGTGGTGTGTAGGTGCTATGGCGGTTACCATATCGCCAAACCACTGATGGGCCAATTCGTGTGCATTAACGCCAACGTATTTTTTATCGAGGTAGGCGCGCTGGTCAACATAAAAGAAATCGCCAAAAATAGTGGCGGTAGTATTTTCCATGGCGCCATACATAAATTCCTGAACCGGAATTTGTGCATACGATGGCCAGGGGTAGGGGACTCCGATTTCTTCTTCGAAAAAATCAAACATTTCAACACTGTAGCGGTAAGTAGGTTCTACTTTCTCTTTTTGGTCGGGGTAATACCATAGCTGTATGGGCACCCCCGATTTGCTTTTTCGTGTTTCGATTTCATAATCGCCTATTCCCAACATAATTAGGTAGGGTGCATGCGGTTTATCCATGGCATAGTGCCATATTTTATCGTTGCCGCTCTCGCTGTTTGAACGTAACTCGCCATTCGATAGCACCTTAAATCGTTTATCCATGCGCACCCTTATATCGGTGGTGATTTTATCGTTCATATTGTCAAACATGGGAATCCAGTTTCGATTATCGATGCCCTGCCCCTGAGTCCATATTTGCTTGCGACAGCGATTTGTGGCATCGTTCCATCCTATAAAATAAATTCCCTTTCGAGGGGTTGCCTCATAACGAATGCTGAGCGTGTGTTTGCTACCCCGTTGAAGTGCTTTATTAAAGAATACCGTAATTTTATCTTTACCTGTTTTGTGGCGCAGTGTTTCGTTGTTTTGCGTGATGGATTTAATACGAATGCCTGGTCCGTCAAGTTCTAACGAATCGAGGCTGTTGCGTAAAACGGTATAGGTATGATTTGCCTCTCCTTCCACAACGGCAAACGCCGGTTGAAAAGAAACTTTTAGATCGAGATGCATAAAATCTACCCAACGTTCGCGCGGAACTGATGCCGAATCGTAGGGCAATGATTTTAATGTGGGTAATTTTTGGGCGCTAAGCGAAAGTGCAAACAGAATAAAGATGAGGGTGTATCGCATGGGTAAGAATAAAAACAAAAAACACCGAAAGATCAAAGGTGTTTAGGTTTTGAGGAACTAAAATGAGGCAATAAATTGAAGTGTCAAAGGGTAATTTGCAAATAATGGTTCATTTTTAAAGTGCAGCATGTGATGTCTCGTTGTATAAAGCAAAGGGGATGAGGGTATGGGGCCCCATTGCATTCACCATCCCG
>JBILCR010000246.1:0-4059 GCA_044353055.1 Flavobacteriales bacterium | reverse complement strand
TCACCATTTGGTAGGTTCGGTAAGTATTCATGAGCATTATAATGCAGGAATGTTTGCCAATGATGCGGAAAGGATTCTTTCCCAATTATTTCAACAAAACTCCACACAAATTCTAGTGGGCGGCACAGGCCTCTATATTAGAGCTCTTGCAGAAGGCCTGGATGATTTCCCTGAAGTACCCGACACTATTCGTCAGTATTATACTCAAAGACTAGAAAAAGAGGGGATTTTTGAATTACAGCAAGAGCTTAAGCTACGCGATGCTGCATATGCTCGCGAAGTGGATTTGTCAAACAAGGCAAGAATTATACGTGCGCTTGAGCTCATTGAAACTACAGGAATACCCTACTCAAACCTACGCAAAGGAAAAACGAAAAATGCTGAGTTTGATGTATGCTATATAATGCCCGAATGGGATCGAGAAGCACTGTATCTAAGAATAAATGAGCGGGCACATCGGATGCTATCGAACGGTTGGATTGAAGAAGCACAAAATCTGATAGAACACCGCAAATTAAAAGCACTTCAAACTCTGGGTTATCCAGAAATATTTGAAATGCTCGACGGTAGCATAAGTCACGCTCAATGCCTTGAAAAAATACAGCAGGCAACACGCCGCTACGCAAAACGTCAATTAACTTGGTTTAGGAACCAAACAAACTATACTGGTGTTGATGTTTCGATTTCAGATTCTGAACTCGAGTTATTGATGAAAAAAATCGATCGGAGGAGGAATTAATTACGCTTCTCCTTCTGCAGCAGCTGGATTGGCAGCCGGTTGTTTTCTTATGGTTTTGATGTATTGATCAATCATAAACAACCCTTTACCATCGTCGCCCACCAATTCAATTTTATCGATAATGGACTTCATGAGCACTTCTTCTTCGTATTGCTCAGAAACATACCACTGAATAAAATTAAGGGTCGAAAAATCTTTTTGCCGGGTGCAAAGGTCTACCATTTCGTTTACGGATTCGGTAACCTGAGTTTCACTTTTATATACAAGGCGATAAACATCTGCCAACGTAGTAATTTTTATGTTTTGCTTTTTAATTTCGGGCGCTACGGCAAAACCACCTGAGTTATTTATATAATGAAAAAGGCGCAACATGTGCATCCGTTCTTCATCGGACTGCTGATATAAAAAAGCAGCAGAGCCTTCAAATCCTTTTGTATCGCACCACGAAGCTAAAGATAAATAAAGGAATGAAGCCGTTCCTTCAATTGAAATTTGTTCGTTTAGCGCTTTTTCTATTTCTTTTTTGAGCATAAAAAGTATTTTTAACTTAACAACGCCTTGCGCAAAAGGTTGCGCTTAAGAGCGTCTTCTATTTCCTCAGCACGGGGTAGTAAAATTTCAGATTCAACCCTTCCGTGTGTCAATAAATCAATTTCAAAGAGGCGCAACTCATAAAAAAGCGTCGAAACTTGTACCTTGTGATGATGCGCTTCGGTATAATTGTTTAAACGCCTACGAATTTCGCCGAGCTCATGCTCTACATCGTGGTGATCGTCTTTGAATTTCGAAATGGAATTCATCTCAAGCAATTTGAATACCTCAAATGATTGAGGTACCGCTTCTTCCCTTGCACGAATTAAACGCAATACATAAGGAAAAAGCTGTCTTTCTTCAATGCAAATATGGGCGAGCATATCGCGCTTATAGTCCTCAAAATAGTCCTTGAGAAGATACAACTGCATATCAAACCGGCCGTAGTGATCAATGAGCATTTCAATAAAATGCTCTATACGCGGCAATCTCGATTTGATGTAATAAATATGCGTTTTTATGAGATACTCAATTATCGACTGCAAAGGCATTTGACCCAGTTCGCGCGCCGGAAAGTAATTATTGTCTGAAAACGCTTTAAGCATTTCCAACAAAAGTGGAAGATTCACATCATACTCCTCAGATGCTTTTTCGAGCGAGAGCGTCCAATGAGCATAAGGAATACCAAAACGATCAATAACCGATGCCAACAGGGGATTATCCTGCACCAGCTCCAGTATAATTCGACCTTTATGAACGGTTTCTACAGCCACTGAAATTCACAGCAAAATGATAAAAGCTAAGTTAAAAATAAATTTACACGTAGTGCAATAAAATAATTACCCTTATATACACATGGTATTTATTCAAAAATTCTCCAAGTTCAACTGTAAACCATCTTGTGCGGCAATGGTTTGCGAAAACACGGAACGTGCCTCAGCCTCAAGCAATGTCGTTTCACGATATCGCGATGAAAAATGACCAATGATTAAGTTCTTTACTCCGGCCTCTTTTGCTGCAATGGCTGCTTCGAGTGCCGTGCTATGAAACGTTTCGACCGCTCTATGTTTTAACTCATGCAAAAATGTAGCTTCGTGATACAGCCAAGTGGAACCTACAATAGCCTGTGTGACCGAATCGCATGGAGCAGTGTCGGAACAATAGGTATAACTTAAGCCAGGTGTTTGGGGTTTAACAAGCACCGAATTAGGGATAACAGCCCCTGAAGGGGTGCAATAATCCTTGCCTGATTTTATTTTCTTGAACTCAGATACAGGAATCTTGTACTGCTCCACTAAATCCATGTTGAGGCTTCCCGGTTTTGGTATCTCGACAAACTGATATCCAAAACATGGAATGCCATGTTTCAATGGAAATGTATAGACCTCAAATCCATCTATTTCCCCAATTTTTTGTTTCGCGCTGCAATCAACAGCATGCATGTGTAGCGTAAACTGTAAATGGGTTTCGGACATTCTGAATTGCATTTCAAGCAATTCAAATAACGCGGCTGGGCCGTATAGATGTAATGGATGCTTGCGACCCAAAAGATGCATCGACGAAATTAAACCGGGAAGACCGAGGTAATGATCGCCATGCAAGTGTGAAATAAAGATAGAATGGATGCGCGAACTTTTTATTTTGTAGCGTTGCATTTGCATTTGAGTACCCTCACCACAATCAATAAGTGCAGAAAATTGTTCGAACTGTAGCACCTGAGCCGTAGGATTTCGATACGGAGTTGGTGTGGCCGAACCACAACCTAGAATGTGAAGTATGGGTACCTGCAAAACAACGAGTTAATAAAAAAAGCCTGCACAAAGGCAGGCTTTAGTTTGATGTTATGGATAAATTATTTGTCAGCAATTACCATACGACGGGTAACTTCGGTTTTGCCATCGGTAAGGGTATAAAAATAAACACCTGCACTTAGATTTTCACCATTGAAGGAAATCGTATTTTCGCCCTTAAGTGCTTGATGCGTTTGGTTGTAAACCACTTTACCCACCATATTAATAACTCTAAGCGTTACTTTCTTACTGGCATCAGAAGTAAAACGGATGGTGGTATTTTTAGAAAACGGATTGGGTACGTTTCCTTTGATACTTACTGGAGCAATGAGCTCGGCCACACTTGCAGACGCACACTCGGTATCGGTGGCTGGACGAACACGAATTTTATAGCCACTAACGGGAATGGCAGTAATTCCGGGCAGAGCCGCTAAATCAGAAAGCCAAACATTATTAACAATGGTATTAGCAAGCACATTGTCAGTATTGGCAATCTTAGCATCTACAATCACGGTGAGTGGGATATCGATACCAGAGGGATTGGCATCAACCAATGCTTGGATAGAAGCCTGGTTTGCCAAGATGTTCACACAACCCTGAACTGGAGTAAAGTTAGGTGAAGCGCCGCCATTGGTCCAGATTGCCTGGTTAGGAATATAGCTGAACCCTGTAGGGAGACCCTGAACTTCATTAATGCGGAAAGCCTGAATAAACGCATTTACGTTTAAGTTCTGCCCTGCCAAAGAAATCGCAACTGCCGTGTCGGTTAACGTTTTAATATCAATAACTGCATTGTATCCTCCTGGTGCATTAGGACATGCATAAGGAAGATTGGTAGTGGTATCAGGCCATACGCCAAATGCACTATTCGCATAAGCCGGATTAGGGGTGCACTGGGCATAAGCTGCAATACTTAGGCCGCTTAAAAGAACTGCTGAAAGTAGTTGTTTGAACATATTTAAAGGTAGATTTGATGTATTATTCGTTATTATCAAGGTC
>JBILCR010000245.1:0-4093 GCA_044353055.1 Flavobacteriales bacterium | reverse complement strand
CGATAGCCTATATTAAGCATGGCTGCATACTTTTTATCGTCCAAAAACACATCAACAGCATATACGCCACGAGCCGGAATAAGTTTTAAATCGTTATCAAGAGCAATGTTTGCCGTTGGAAACCCAATTTTTCGACCCTGCTGATGTCCTTGTATCACCTTACCGTTAAGGCTATACGCATAGCCCAAATAAAGATTCGCGGTGTCGATATCGCCCGTTGATAATGCTTTACGCACTTGGGTTGAGCTGATATGCACCTGATCAATGTCTCTGGCAGGAATTTCTTCCATTTCGAATCCGTAAATGACCGACTGCCTTTTTAGGTTATCGATGGTGCCTTCACGATTTTTGCCAAATTGATGGTCGTACCCTATAATTAGTTTTCGGGTGTGAAGCTCTTCAACTAAAATTCTTCGAACATAAGTCTCGTAATCCCAATCGGCAAAGCTACGATCGAACTTTAACACCAGTAGATGGTCAACACCGAGTAAATCCATGCTTTTGGCTTTTTCATCGAGGGTCTGAAGCAATTTTACGCCGTGTTCGTTCGGAAAAAGCACTTGACGAGGATGTGGGTCGAACGTAACAACCACACTTTCGCCACTCAAGGCACGAGCTTCGTCGACAAGCCGTTTAATAATGGTTTGATGACCCAGATGCACTCCATCGAAGGTACCGGTAGTAACCACCGGATGGTGAGGTTTAGGACCGTCGAAATGCTGAAAATGAATCTTCACAGAGTGCAAACCTATCAAAATAAAAGGTACCGCCCTCGGAAAAAATCGAATGTTTACCTACTTTTCAACAGGCTGTGTATGTTTTTTATCAAAGTACCTAAAACCGACGAAATAAATCTTACTTTTGCAGCCGATTTGAATACCCATTTCAAACCAAAATTAATAAACAGCATATGTCCAAAAGTATTGGTAAAATCGTACAGGTAATCGGACCCGTTATCGACGTGAGGTTCGACACACAAAACAACAAAATCCCGAACATTCTTGATGCGCTTGAAATTACCCGCGAAAACGGGCAGGTAATCGTTTTGGAGTGCCAGCAGCATATCGGAGAAGATACTATTCGTGCCATTTCGATGGACTCGTCAGACGGGTTGCGTCGTGGAATGGATGTAGTGGCCACAGGCAAGCCAATTACGATGCCTACGGGCGACCAAATTAAAGGAAGACTGTTTAACGTAGTGGGCGAAGCTATTGACGGCATTGGCCCCGTGAGTAACGAAGGTGGTTATTCCATTCACCGCGAACCGCCAAAATTTGAAGATTTATCCACCTCATCCGAAGTTTTATTCACCGGAATTAAGGTAATTGACCTCATCGAGCCGTATTCAAAAGGAGGTAAAATTGGTCTCTTCGGTGGTGCCGGTGTAGGAAAAACTGTATTGATTCAGGAACTAATCAACAATATCGCAAAAGGCTACGATGGTTACTCGGTGTTTGCCGGCGTGGGTGAACGTACCCGCGAAGGAAACGATTTGCTCCGCGAAATGATTGAATCGGGTATTGTTAAATATGGCAAAGAATTCGAAGAATCGCTACACCATGGTGGTTGGGATTTAAGTAAAGTAGATAAAGAGCAGTTAAAAGAATCGCAGGCAACATTTGTATTCGGTCAAATGAACGAGCCTCCAGGAGCGCGCGCACGTGTTGCGCTTTCAGGATTAACGATGGCGGAATATTTCCGCGATGGAGGCAGTGCATCTGCAGGTTCTGCCGGAAAGGACATCCTTTTCTTTATCGACAATATTTTCCGTTTCACTCAGGCAGGATCTGAGGTATCGGCACTTTTAGGACGTATGCCTTCGGCGGTAGGTTACCAGCCAACGCTTGCCACGGAGATGGGTTTAATGCAGGAACGCATCACATCCACTAAGAACGGGTCTATTACTTCGGTTCAAGCGGTATATGTACCTGCGGATGACTTGACCGATCCTGCACCGGCAACAACATTTGCCCACCTTGATGCAACAACGGTATTGAGCCGTAAAATTGCCGAGTTAGGAATTTATCCAGCGGTAGATCCTTTGGATTCTACATCGCGAATTCTTACCCGCGATATCGTTGGCGATGCTCATTACGATTGCGCACAACGCGTAAAAATGATTTTACAGCGTTACAAAGAGCTGCAGGACATTATTGCTATTTTGGGTATGGACGAACTTTCTGAAGAAGATAAACTTGTAGTAAGTCGTGCACGTCGTGTACAGCGTTTCCTTTCGCAGCCATTCTTTGTGGCTCAGCAGTTTACCGGTTTGGAAGGTAAATTCGTTTCTATCGAAGACACTATTAAAGGCTTTAATATGATTATGGACGGAGCGGTGGATGAATATCCCGAAGCGGCCTTCAACCTTGTAGGAACAATCGAAGAAGCTATCGAAAAAGGGAAGAAACTGATTGCAGAAGCAGCACAATAATTGGTCTATGTTATTAGAAATCATTAGCCCGGATAAGAAGCTCTACGAAGGCGAGGTTAAATCAATCGTTTTGCCTGGAATCGATGGTTCCTTTGGTATACTCGACAAACATGCACCCTTGATTTCGGCATTAAAAAAAGGAGAAATCGAAATTACCGTAACTGAAAATCAAAAGGAAAATTTTCAGGTTAACGGTGGTGTTGTAGAGGTACTAAAGAATAAAGTGATTGTATTAGCCGAGTAATTACTCAAGACAAATTTCGACAAGGCCCCTCAGATATTGAGGGGCTTTTTTGTTTGTCATAACCCATGATTTTGGATGCCATACCTAAAGTTTTTTGGATTATTCTATCATAGGACTGAAGCACTTGGCCATACCCATTTTTCCTTATTTTAGCGGCATGACAGAGCCCGATGAACGGTACATGAAAGAGGCGCTTAACGAAGCGAGAAAGGCTTTTGCCGCAGATGAAGTACCTATTGGATGCGTTATTGTGTGGAACGACCGCATCATTGCCCGTGCTTATAACCGTACCGAACAGCTCAAAGATTTTACCGCCCACGCCGAAATGCAGGCATTTACATCTGCATCCGAATTTCTTAGCAATAAATACCTTAACGAATGCGTCCTATATGTTACACTCGAGCCCTGCGTAATGTGCTCGGGGGCCGCATTCTGGACCCAACTGGGTCGCATTGTTTATGGAGCTAAAGATCTTAAACGCGGCATATCAAGTTTGTCGCACCAAATTCTACATCCCTCTACCCAAATTAACGGCGGTGTGCTCGAAACAGAATGTGTGGCACTGCTAAGCGATTTCTTCAAAGCCAAACGAAAGAAGGATTAAACAGGACATCTAGCAAAAAACACATAGCTGTTGGCACATTCAACTTTATGTGTGAATGAAATTATTCTAAGCTACATTCTAGGATCGACCCTCTTTTAAAACGTATAGAACGCTATAAACCGTGCCTGAAACCATACTTTGTGATGCATGGTATTAAAGTAAAAAAGCACCTATCGGTGCTTCTTGGAGCGAAAGACGAGGCTCGAACTCGCGACCCCGACCTTGGCAAGGTCGTGCTCTACCAACTGAGCTACTTTCGCATTGGGTTGGCAAAATTAACAGAATTTCGTTTTATACAAACAGAAAATGTAAATTTTTAAAGCAAAAAAATTAAACCAGCATTTTGCCGTGGATTAAGTTGTTTAGAAAGACTTAGTTATTGGTTAAAGTCCAGAAGCAATTACATCCAAATATTTTCAAATTAAATCATAAAAGAGCAACGTTAGAATGAACTATCCAACTCATAGTTCAAAACGTCTTCGCCTAATTACTTTCAGAATTTCCAACACTAAAAGCAAAAGCAAGGCCCCCACAAACACGGACAAATAATGCCTCCATCCCGGCCATTGCATTTTGAAAATTACACTTAGAAAATCAATCCCTAAAACAAGGGCAAGCATCAGAAGGGCACTTATTGGAAACAACATTACCACCCAGTTTTTTTCACGCAAAACCGAAATAAAACTATGTGTGATTGATAAACTGCTAAGAATTAAAAATACATTACCTAAAATTAAGGTAGAAAACGTAATGGCACGCACCTCAGTTGCCGTATGCCCTTCGTTTAAGGTGGCGAAATACACCAGCAAAACGG
>JBILCR010000244.1:0-4106 GCA_044353055.1 Flavobacteriales bacterium | reverse complement strand
CCAGATATCGCTGTGCTTGATTGGGAATAAAACAAAACGGTCTTTGTTCTCTCTCAGAATGGGCTCATTTTCGGGGATACTGGCAGGAACCAATTCCTTAATTTCGTTTTCGATGACAGATGGTATCATATTTTAATAAATTGATTATCAGTTTTTTGTGTTTTTTCAATCGGAAAATCGAATACCATCTAACAGGAATTAGTGTTAGTCAGTGTGTTACAAAAAATGCCGGTTGGAAAACTTGCTTCACAAAAATCGAAGTAAGGATTTAATACCGCAATTCGTTTTTGCTAACATTTGACCACACTTATTCACATGAACGCTGAAATGCTTAATTGCAGTGCGTTTTGAGCTTTTTGCGTGGCAAAGACTATTCGTTTAATCCCAGTTAAATTTAACTTTTAAACAGGCAAAAGCCCTATAAACAAGAATGTTAAATCAATTTTAACATTCAGGAAACAACGCATTTTACACTTACAATTTGCATTGTTGAAAGATTTGTTAAAACCCTGATTTATCGCGTTTGTATGCTTCCCACGCTTCGGCGGCATCGGGCAACTGGGCATACCACGCTTCGCCATATGCACGAATCAGTGGCTCTTTCAGGAATTTATATAATGGGACTTGCAGCGTGCTTCCGCATCGGCAGGCCGGTTCGCAAATCGACCATTGATGATAATTCAATGCTTCTGTTTCTGCAAGCTGCTGAACACGTATGGGATACAGGTGGCAGGATATGGGTTTTCGGAATTTACTTTTGCCGGCTTTCCACGCGTGTTCAATTCCGCACTGCGCTTTTCCATCTTCCGAAAAAACGGTGTACGCACAATGCTCCCCTTCCACAAGAGGCGTAACATAATCGCCTTCTGCATCCATAATCCAAGCGCCTTCCTTTTCCAACGCAGCTACTCCACTATTCGGCAAAAACGGCCGTACCACGGACTGAATCTCTTCCAAAACACCTAACTCATCCTCACGCAAAGGAGCGCCCGAATCGCCTTCAACACAACAAGCCCCTTTACAAGCCTCGAGGTCGCACACAAAATAGGTTTCGAATAGGTCTTCAGAAATCAATAAATTATCTACCTGAATCATGCAACAAAATTAGGTTTTTCGCCATCATTAATAGAATAATTATCTTGTTGCTAAGCGTCTTTTTTTTAGGTTTGCGCCTTCATATCCCTCCTATTTAGAAATACGCTTTAACATGTCGCAACCCATCGAAGACCTCTTTAAGAAAGTTACCTCACACGCCAAAGAATACGGCTTTATTTTTCAATCATCAGAAATTTACGACGGACTTAGTGCTGTTTACGACTATGGCCAGAACGGTGTTGAGCTGAAGAATAACCTTCGTGAATATTGGTGGAAATTTATGGTGCAGTTGCACGAAAACATCGTTGGGATAGACGCGGCCATTTTCATGCACCCCAAAGTTTGGAAGGCATCCGGTCATATCGACGGATTTTCAGATCCGATGATCGATAACAAAGACTCGAAGAAACGGTATCGTGCCGACCAGCTTCTCGAAGAACAAATCGAAAAATACGAAAAGAAAGGCAAGACCGATAAAGCCGCGGAACTGCAACAGGCTATGGGCAAGGCCCTAAACGACAACGACCTGCAGGCCATGCATGATTTAATTGTGGCGCACGAAATTGTTTGTCCGGTTAGCGGAACACGCAACTGGACCGAAGTGCGCCAATTTAATCTCATGTTCAGCACGCAAATGGGTTCGGTAGCCGACGACAGCGATGTGGTGTATCTACGTCCCGAAACCGCTCAGGGTATTTTTGTGAATTTTCTGAATGTGCAAAAAACCGGTCGAATGAAAATACCTTTTGGTATCGCTCAAACCGGAAAAGCCTTTCGCAACGAGATTATTGCACGACAGTTTATCATGCGCATGCGTGAATTTGAACAAATGGAAATGCAGTTCTTTGTGAAACCGGGCACCGAGATGGAATGGTTCGAATACTGGAAAAAAGCCCGGCTGGCGTGGCATCTCGCTATGGGAATACCGGCGAGCTCTTACCGCTACCACGATCATGAAAAATTAGCGCACTATGCCAATGCCGCTACCGACATTGAATTTAATTTCCCTTTTGGCTTCCGAGAAGTGGAAGGCATTCACTCCCGCACCGACTTTGATTTACGCAACCATCAGGAACTTTCAGGTAAGAAATTACAGTATTTCGACCCCGAAACCAACTCGAACTATATTCCTTATGTGATTGAAACCTCGATTGGGCTAGACCGTTTGTTTTTACTCACCTTGTGTTCGGCTTATCGTGAGGAATTGGTTGGCGAAGGCGACAAGCAGGAAACACGTGTTGTGTTGGCTTTACCTCCGCAACTGGCGCCCATTAAAGCAGCTGTTTTTCCACTCACCAAAAAGGACGGTTTGCCCGAGAAAGCGCGCGAAATAATGAACCAGTTAAAGCTACATTTTACCTGCCATTACGAGGAAAAAGATGCCATCGGCAAGCGCTATCGCCGTCACGACGCTATCGGAACTCCGTTTTGCATTACGGTTGACCACGAAAGTCTTGAAAATAATACGGTTACCTTGCGCCATCGCGACTCTATGGAGCAGCAACGTATTCCCATTTCAGAACTTACTCAGCACATTACAGCACATGTTTCGCTTCATTCGCTCTTGGCCCAAACTACGATGTAATTTTTAAGTGCATTTAGGCGCATAATTGCAGCAACCCAAGATTGCCTGTAGAGGTATAAGGGTGCATACTATTTTTGAAATATGCACGCCTTTACTGAAAAAGATCAGCTACACCTTTTTGCACGGAGCACCCAAATGCCTCTGTGTACCGTTGACGGTGCACTTCGCATAAACTGGGCAAGCAATGAATTTTACACCTTGTTTCGCTGCGATGAAGAACAAAGTCATCTCATGCGATTGGATAAGTTATTGTTTGGAAATGCGCAACCCGATAATGCATTTATGGCTTTGTGGAATCAGGCGTACAGCGCACCTTTAGCAGCAGCTGATTTTGAATGTCGTACTATTGGTGGTCGTAAACTACACCTAAGTGCTCATATTATGCAGCAAGCTGATTCTGATGGGTTTATTGTTGCATTTAACAACCGAGGTGCGCATCTGAAGGCAGAGCGCGAACTGAAGGCACTGCGCGACGAACATGAAGATTTTTTTCAGCATAGCGAGATACCGATGTGCTATAACGAGCATTCAGGAACATTTATCAAGGCAAATACCGCTTTTTGTAAATTGTTCGACTGCGACTGCAGCGAAATGGCGGGCCGCGATTTTATGGAATTGCCGTTTGACACGTATAGCATTGATGAAAAATTGAAAATGCGCCGCGAGGCTGTTGACGCATTGCGCGAAGTGCAGGTGTTTAGAAAAACAGTAGAAATAAGTCGGAAGGGTTCCGAAAAAGGCCTGTTTGAAGTGGTGATGCGCAATAGCATACTCGACTCAAAGTCCGTTATTGCGGTTTACCTACTGCCGCTATCGAATTCGAACCATTTGCAAGACCTCAATAACGACAACAACACCTTGAATTCTATGCTTCGAAAACCACTGGCCAATGTTTTGGGTTTGCTCGAAATTGCCCGAAGCGAGGCGTTGGGCGCATCAAAAGTAAGCTTAAATAATGACACACTTTCGAAGCTATCGAACCAGATTAGTGAGATACTGCAACAGCTAAACGAGAATCGCTCAGAAGTGCAGCATATTTCCGAAACAATACCTGCCAAAATTGAAAAGGTATGGATTGTTGATGATGATCAGGTAATAACCTACATCACCGAACACATGTTGCTCAATGCAGATAGCAGTTTAACAATAAGTAGTTTTCTAAGTGCAAAAATGGCATTAGAAAAACTTCGTATTGAGGGCATTGCACCTGATATTCTCCTGCTTGACATAAACATGCCCGGAATTACGGGCTGGGAATTTTTAGACCAATTGAACGCCCTTAGCTTAGATGCTAATGTATATATGTATTCATCCTCCATTGATCCCGACGACGTAAAAGAGGCACGCAACTATCCCCTGGTGAAAGATTTTATCAGCAAGCCACTCGACGCGCGTACCATAAGGCAAATATTGGCCATCGGCGGCG
>JBILCR010000243.1:0-4154 GCA_044353055.1 Flavobacteriales bacterium | reverse complement strand
AAACCTAAGGCATTGGGGATTAAATTGCCTGCTGAGACCAGCGCTGATTAAAATCCCAATCCCAATAAAGCAACATATACATTATTGATTTGGGAACATGAGCATACCCAACTAATCTCTCAATAGGACACCTGATGCCGTAAAACAAATGGGCCTGTAAATTATTGAAATAGCTTATTTCAAATCAAAATTACAATCGCCAATTTTCACTCCTTCGGCATACAGCTCAACCTTGTAATTGCCCGACTCCATAGCCTCATCTGATTTGGCATCCCAGTTCATGCATAACTGCATAACCTTGTTGTCGTAAAAAATCTCTTTCTTAATCGAATAGGCAATTTCGCTGCCATTAAGAAGCTTAATCATCGATTTATCGCCTGTAGAAAGGATTTTACCTCCTGGGGTTTTAATGACTGCATAAATTATTTTCTCCTGCTTGTCGGCAATCATATTGTCCATTAAGGTAAAACACACACGAATGCGATCGGCCTTACGTGCTTTAGGAGTAGCTTTTTCCTTGGTTCTGCTGCTGTTCAATTTTACCGCATCGGCATACACCTCATACGTTTTGAGCCTCTTTGCAATATCTACCGTTTTGTTGAGCTTACCATTTTCCTCGGTGAGTTTAGTATTTTCGGTATTCAATTCCTCAACCTGCTTCATGGCTTTGAAATTCTCATCCGTTAGTTCCTGGTTTTTAGCTTTAAGCTCTAAAATTATTGCTTCATTTTCGTCGTAGGCCTGTTGTAACTCATCTAATCGTGCCTTAAGATTTCTCCCACCCTCGCTGTGGACTGTTTCTCCCGCACTCTTCAAACGCTCATAATCGCGCATGAGCACCACTACTTTTTCGCGTTCTTGGCCTAACTCTGTTTTAAGGCCTTCGTGAGCCTGAATTAAGCTATCGTATTTGGTGGTAAGCTCCTTAAGCTGCCCCCTGTAGACATCAATATCCTTATTGGCCTGATCCTGCATGCTTCTCAATTTTACAGAATCTGCTTTTAAGGTGTTTAATTGAAAATAAAGATATCCACTTAACGCGCTAAGTAAGCCTATAAGGATGGTTAATATTATAACTACGCCCCGGTTATTTTTTGAGTTTCCTTCGGGGCTCACAGATGTTGATTCCATAGTATGGAGGATATAATTGAGCTGTGTGCGAAAATATATTTTTTTTACTACCTGCATCGGAATTGTTGGTAATTCATTAATTTAGTTCAAAACTTCTAAAGCCTGCGTTGTATCTGAACACTACGCATGGTAAATGATTTAATCCACTTATTTTTTCCCCGATTGTGTGCAGGGTGTCAAAATGCACTACGGAGTCGCGAAAACACACTGTGTTTGAGCTGTTGTATCCTACTTCCCAAAACCCACTTTCACAAAAATGCTCAAGACAATCCTTTAGCGTCTATTTTTTGGGGAAGGGCTCCGGTAGCAAATGCCGCAGCCTATTTAAACTTCAGAAAACACAGCATTGTTCAGCGCCTTCTCCACGAGCTTAAATACGGCGAACATCCCGAACTAGGGGTATTTCTAGGCACTAGTTATGGCAACGATTTAAAAGCAGAAAAGGCCTTTGCCGAAAACGACCTAATTATTCCCGTGCCATTGCATCCCAAACGCTTAAAAGAGAGGGGTTACAACCAAAGCGAAGAATTTGCCAAAGGACTCTCGCAAGCACTCGGTATTCCGGTAGACGCACAAACATTAATTCGTAATGCTTACCAAGGCAGCCAAACAAATCTAAAGCGCTACCAACGCTGGGAAAATGTGGAACATGTTTTTACTGTACGTAACAACGTTCGTGTGGCTCAAAAAAGCATTCTCTTGGTAGATGATGTGCTTACAACGGGGGCTACGCTCGAAGCCTGCATCCATCCTTTGCTTCAAAGCGGCGCTAAACAAATTTCGGTAGCCTGCATTGCCGCCCCCGTTTACTAACGAAGTTTGGGATTTTGAATATGCCGCTGATTATCGCGTTTCGTTTTCTTTTCAATATTGGCTTGCATTGCCTTTGTTAGATCAACTCCTGTTTGATTGGCAAGACACACTAAAACAAAAAGTACATCGGCCATTTCTTCCGAAAGCGCTTCGGGGTTCTCGCCTTTCTTAAACGATTGGTCGCCGTATACTCTGGCCATAATGCGAGCCAACTCTCCTACTTCTTCCATAAGTATCGCGGTGTTGGTGAGCTCGCTAAAATAGCGTACGCCATGCAGGTTAATCCAATCGTCAACCTGCTTTTGCAACTGCGCTAATTCCATGCTGCTTTAAGCCGAAAGTCCATGACAACTCTTGTACTTTTTTCCGCTTCCGCACGGACACGGATCGTTCCGGCCAATTTTTGGATCTGCCTTTACCGGCTCACGGCGGGGCTCTACTGGGGTGCTTGTATCGCTTGCAGGTGCACCGGGCAATTCGCTGCGCGATGTTTTTAATGCGGGCGGCGGAGTTGGTCTTGAGGTTTGGGGCATTTGAACACGGGCCTGGTTTTGAGGTGCCGGATCGCCGGTGGGCAATGCGCCTTTCATTAAAAACGAAGTAATATCGCGTGCAATGCGTCCCAACATCTGTTCAAATAATTTGAACGATTCGATTTTGTAGACCAGCAAGGGGTCTTTTTGTTCATATACCGCATTTTGAACCGACTGCTTAAGGTCGTCCATCTCGCGCAAATGCTCCTTCCAAACATCATCAATAATAGCTAACGTGATGCCGCGCTCCAATGCTCCAGCTACTTCTTTGCCTTGACTTTCGACCGCTTTTTTAAGGTTTACAACCAATTGTAAGGTTTTAAATCCATCCGAAACGGGAATGAGCATATTCTCAAATTGAGCCGATTGGGTTTCGTACACCTGACGAATCACCGGTAAGGCCGTTTGAGCCATGTGCGAAGATTTGTGGCGATAATGCACTAAGGCTTCATCTATTAATTTTGCCGAAAGTACCTCGGGCTTCTCCTTTAAGAATTCGGCTTCGGTAATGTCGGTATCTACCGATAATACACGCAACGCCTCCAGCTTCAAGCCTTCATAATCTCTTAAATCATGATATTCAGCAACGATGCCTTCGCAGGTTTCGTTTATCATGGTATCGATATCGATAGAAAGACGGTCGCCGTAAAGCGCATTTCGCCTTCTGCGGTAAATAACTTCGCGCTGATGGTTCATTTGGTCGTCGTATTCCAAAAGACGTTTACGAATACCGAAATTGTTTTCTTCAACCTTACGCTGAGCGCGCTCGATAGAGCTGGTAACCATACCGGCCTGTATATGCTCTCCGTCTTTCATCCCCATCGAATCCATCAACCGGGCAATACGTTCGGAAGCGAAAAGACGCATTAAATCGTCTTCGAGTGAAACAAAAAACTGCGATGAACCCGGATCGCCTTGACGGCCTGCTCGCCCCCGAAGCTGCCTGTCTACGCGGCGACTTTCGTGACGTTCGGTACCAATGATGGCCAATCCTCCTGCATCTTTTACACCCGCACCCAACTTAATGTCGGTACCACGACCTGCCATATTGGTGGCAATGGTTACCGTTCCGGCCTGCCCAGCCTCCTGCACGATTTCTGCTTCTCGCTGGTGCTGCTTGGCATTCAACACATTGTGCTTAATGTTGCGCAATTTCAGCATTCTACTGAGCAATTCCGAAATTTCAACCGAAGTTGTACCCACGAGCACCGGACGCCCTTTTGATGTTTCTTCAGATATTTTTTCAATTACGGCATTGTATTTTTCGCGCTTGGTTTTATACACCAAATCGTTTTCATCTTTACGCGAAATAGATCGGTTTGTAGGAATTACCGAAACATCGAGCTTGTAAATATCCCAGAACTCACCGGCTTCGGTTTCGGCCGTACCGGTCATGCCGGCCAGCTTGTTGTACATTCTGAAATAGTTCTGCAAGGTAATGGTAGCATAGGTTTGCGTGGCCGCTTCGATGGTAACATTTTCTTTCGCTTCGATGGCTTGATGCAAGCCGTCGCTGTAGCGGCGACCGTCGAGAATACGTCCTGTTTGCTCATCCACAATCTTCACTTTACCGTCCATCACTACATACTCAACGTCAATTTCAAAGAGTGTGTAAGCCTTAAGCAGCTGATTAATAGTATGAATACGCTCCGATTTAATCGCGAAATCGCGGAGCAA
>JBILCR010000242.1:0-4157 GCA_044353055.1 Flavobacteriales bacterium | reverse complement strand
GCCCCACGATCGGGCGAGCATCCGGTTACGGTGCGCGATGTATCGAAAAAATACGGAGAACACATTGTATTCAAAAATGCGAATATGTCGATTATCCGGGGCGAGAAAATTGCTTTTGTAGGACGAAACGGTGAGGGTAAATCAACCATGATCAAATCCCTGTTGGGAGAAATTGATGTTGACGGCGGTAACGTTCAGCTCGGTCATAATGTTAAAGTGGGTTATTTTGCCCAAAATCAGGCCGCACTGCTCGATCCTGAACTTACTGTTTTCGAAACGGTGGATCAGGTGGCCGTGGGCGATATTCGCACTCAGATAAAAAATATGCTGGGGCGCTTTATGTTCAGTGGAGACGATATCAACAAAAAAGTAAGCGTTTTATCGGGAGGTGAACGCACGCGCCTTGCTATGGTAAAACTCTTGCTCGAACCGGTAAACCTGCTGATTCTGGATGAGCCCACCAATCACCTCGATCTGAAGTCGAAAGATGTCTTGAAAGAAGCACTGCTCGATTTCGACGGCACCTTGATTCTCGTTTCGCACGACCGTGCATTTCTGATGGGTCTTGCACAGAAAGTCTTCGAATTCAAAGACAAGCGTGTTATCGAACACCTCGAAACGATAGATGAATTCCTGGAGAAAAACCGGATTAAAAATATTGCAGAGTTGAATTTATCGAAGTAACCGATTCGATAATTCCAGCATCCTGACATAATGCGGAAAGAGGGGAATCGTGTGAATTTATCAATTATTCTCTATCAAAAATAATTGCATTTGGGGAAATTGAGAATTTGTATATTCGCCCAAAACGACGCTTATGACAACATCTACCCAACCTGTTAACGGACATCCTAAAGGACTTTATTGGCTTTTTTTCGCCGAAATGTGGGAGCGTTTTTGCTACTACGGCATGCGGGGTTTATTGATATTATACCTCACCAAAACCTTGCTAAAAAGTGATGATGAATCGTATGCAACCTATGGGGCCTACACAGCCTTGGTGTATGCTGTTACTGTTTTAGGCGGGAAAATAGCAGATCAAATCTTAGGTTACCGCATCGCCATCATTCTGGGTGGTATTCTCATGGCCATTGGCGAATTCCTGATTCTCGGTGGTAACGAATTCTGGCTCATCCTCGGTATGGCATTTATTATCAGTGGCAACGGTTATTTCAAAGCAAATATCTCATCGATTGTTGGAAAACTCTACAAAGAAGGAGATCCACGCCGCGATTCGGGTTTCACAATCTTTTACATTGGTGTTAACCTTGGAGCGTTCCTTGCCACCACTGTTGTTGCCGAAGTAGGCAGCCGCTATGGTTATGATAAAGGATTTCTACTGGCCGGCATCGGTATGGTATTGGGTTCGATCATCTTTGTTTTTGGACAGAAACATTACGAAGGCCAGGGACTACCGCCCAATCCCGAAACACTGCATAAACCATTTCTTGGTCCTTTGAGTCGGTTACATCTTACTATTATCGGCACATTAGCATCCGTTCCTGCCTTTTACCTTTTACTCACACATTCAGAAATTGTAGGCTATTTACTTGCTGCAACGGCAATTTTTGTAATCTACACCTTACTGAGCGCTGGATTTAGCGGGGGCACTGTTTTACGCGACCGCATGATTGTGTTGATTTTATTGATGTTTTTCAACATAGTTTTCTGGGCCTGTTTTGAACAAGCCGGTTCGTCGCTTACCTTATTTGCCGACCGCAATATCGACAGAACTGTAATGGGAACCGAAATCGGGGCAGCTACCACTCAGTTTTTTAACCCTTTCTTCATCCTCATTTTTGGAACTATTTTCTCTGTGATGTGGGTATGGCTATCGCGCATCGGCAAAAATCCGAACATCCCGATGAAATTCGGTTTGGGCATCGTACAGCTTGGATTGGGTTATTTGGTCATATATGTGGGATTGCCGTTTGTGAGCCCCGACTTTAAAATGCCGCTTATGACACTGGCCTTACTTTACATGCTCCATACCACAGGAGAGTTGTTCATTTCGCCCATTGGGCTTTCGATGGTAACCAAACTGGCTCCAGCAAACATGACCGGAACCGTAATGGGCGCATGGTTCCTTTCTATCGCAGGGGCTAATTATGTTGCGGCTTTAATTGCTAAATTAACCGGAGGCGAGCACGGCGGCAGCGAACCAGCAACTGCGGCCGACAGCTTTAATACTTACGTAGATATTTATACCCAAATGGGACTCATTACTGTTGGCATCGGGCTCGTTTTGGTGCTAATATCGAAGCCGCTCAATAAACTAATGCATGGTGTGAAATAAGTATGGCGCAGGAAATCGAACTTCAACAAATACGCGATTTTAAAGGACAATATCCCAAACAGCTCTGGGCATTGTTCTTCTCCGAAATGTGGGAACGCTTCTGCTTTTACGGAATGCGGGGTATGCTCACTTTTTTCATGGTGTACCAGCTAACCATGGACAAGGAGGCCGCCAACCTACAATACGGCGCTACGCAGGCTTGGGTATATGCATTTACCTTTATTGGAGGATTGTTTGCCGATAAAATTCTGGGTTTTCGCAAATCCCTGTTTTGGGGTGGATTGCTCATGATTGCCGGATCGGTAATTCTCGCCATCAACCCACACGCATTTTTCTTTGAAGGACTGGCATTCCTCATTATCGGAACAGGCTTTTTCAAACCCAACATTTCCTCTATGGTGGGTCAGTTGTACAATCAGGGCGATCCGCGCCGCGATGCCGGCTTCTCGCTCTTCTATTCAGGCATTAACATCGGCGCTTTTCTGGGAGGTATTTTGATGATCGGTGTTGGAAAAGGCGAAATCGGTTCCGGCCTTATTCCCGAGGCACTTCGTTGGAACGTTGCTTTCGGATTAGTTGCTATTGTGATGTTTATAAGCCTTCTTACGTTTCTTTTCACCCATAAAAATTTAGGGCCAATAGGTTTACCGCCCATCGATTTCAAAAACATTCGCGAAAAACGCTGGTACGAGTGGGCAGTTTATGCTGGAGCTTTGGCATGCGCGCCACTGGTAATTCTGATGGTTTCGAATACCCAATATACCGACTATTTCATGTACTTCATCGGGCCATTTAGCTTGGCATATCTGGGCTATGAAATGACGAAGCTAAACCGTGAAGAAAATGGAAAACTGATTGCCGCTCTTGTGTTTATACTATTCTCAGTAGTATTCTGGGCCATTTTTGAGCAGGCCGGAGGATCGCTGAGCCTTTATGCTGCAGAACATTTGCACAAAGACTTAATGGGATTGCCGATTGATCCAAACATGGTGAACAATTCGTCCAACTCCTTGTTCGTAATCATTTTTGCCCCTTTACTGGGCTTGCTTTGGGTGTTTTTGCATAAACGCAGACTCGAACCCAACTCGGTGGTGAAATTTGGTATCGGTTTTATCCTGCTCGGTGGTGGTTTCTATCTATTCTTTACTGGCAAATTTGCTGCTGGCGCAGATGGAATTGCATCACTAAATGTTTTCACACTGGCTTATTTCGTACTCACGTTTGGCGAACTGGCCTTATCGCCCATCGGACTTTCTCTCATGACTAAACTAGCGCCTCATAAATTGCAGGGCTTTATGATGGGGATGTGGTTCTTGGCCAGTGCCTATGGTCAATATGTGGCAGGTTTGTTTGGCGCCGCCATATCACCGGCCGAAAATGCTACGCCACTCGAAAAATTGACTGTCTATTCCGACGGCTACCAGCAATTTGCTATCTATGCCTTAATCGCCGGTGCAGTAATCATTGCAATATCGCCTTTGGTGCGTAAACTGATGGGCGAAGTAAAATAATTAGTTTATCTCTTCAATTATGCCATTTCCTCCCTTTCTTATTGTCGTAGTGCTTTTAATAGCGCTGCTTTTTATGGGATTCAAAACCGTGCAACAAGGCAACATTGCCGTGGTAACCGTATTTGGTAAGTACCGCCGTTTGTTGCATCCCGGACTTAACATCGTAATTCCATTCATCGAACAAATCTTCAAGCGCATTTCTACTCAAAACCGTTCGGTAGAACTCGAATTTCAGGCCGTAACTGTTGATCAGGCCAATGTGTATTTCAAAACCATGGTGCTTTTTTCGGTGATGGATGCCGAAGAAGAAACCATTAAAAAAGTAGCGTTCAAATTTATCGACGAAAAGA
>JBILCR010000241.1:0-4162 GCA_044353055.1 Flavobacteriales bacterium | reverse complement strand
CGTGGCTTAACAACGGACGTTAATTTTCGAATGGCATTGGTAATTTCGTATTCAAGATCGTTGATGGCACGTGTAATCATCAACTCCTCACTGGCATAAGTGGTGCTAGAAAGCAATTGCAAAGGGATGGTTTTGCCTCTATAAGTTACTAATGCACCTGGCCAAAGTAACTTTTGTGATACCCCCGATTCTTTTTCCTCAACCGGTGTAGTATAAATGAGGCCTTGTTCCACAAGTTGGCGGTAAACGGCCTTTGTCTCTTTCTCATCGCCACTCGCAGCGGGATCAATAAACTCATACTCAATGTTAGAAGCATAGGCGCGCATCTCATCAAGCATTTCCTGCGTTGAATTGCGCAGTTTTTTATAGCCGGCCGGCATATCCCCTTCGAGATACACCTTAACATATACAATGTCATCCAACCTTTGAAGAAAGCGTACTGTTTCGCCATTTAGCGAATAGCGCTTTTCGGAGGTCAGGTCAAATCGAAAAAAAGCAAAATTGCCCGCAATGTTAATGAGCAACAGCAACACCAGAAACAGCAAAAAATTGATGCGCTCTGTCTTACGCTTACCGGTAATATTTTTCTTTTCCTGTTTCATACTATTTACCATTTACGACTTTGCAGCCTTAACCGCGTAAGTGAAAGAAAAAGAAAAATAAAGCTTAGGAAATAAATTACATCTCTGGAGTCGATTACCCCCCTACTCATGGAAGCAAAGTGAGCATTAATGCCCAATTGTATAATCCATTGGTCAATAGGCTTAAAGAGTTCGAGCCCAGCAAGCGAATCGAAACCGAAATAGCAAAAAAAGCAAAGAAAGAAAGCGAGAATAAATGAAACAATCTGATTTTCGGAAAGAGAAGAAGCAAACAAACCTATAGATATATAAGCACCACCCAAAAAAAGTAAACCTGAATATGAGCCCCAGGTGGCGCCGGTGTCGAGGTTACCAGGAGGATTGCCCAAGGCCTGAAGGGCAACATAATAAACGAGAGTAGGCAAAAGCGAAAGGATAACCAGCGTGAGACCGGCGAAATATTTTGCGGTAACAATGTGCCACTCGGTAAGCGGTTTGGTGAGAAGCATCTCGATAGTGCCGCTCCGCTTTTCTTCCGCAATAAGACGCATGGTTATAGCCGGAATAAGAAACATAAATACCCAGGGCGCTATTATAAATAGACTCTCAAGAGAGGTGTAGCCGGCATCAAGGATATTAAAATCGCCAGGAAACACCCAAAGGAATAAGCCAACCGCTAAAAGAAAAATAGTGATGACAATATATCCCGTTAAGGAACTAAGGAAGCTGCCTAGCTCTTTTTTAAACAAAGCGATCATGACGGCAAATTTAGAATGAATTCGATAACCTGCTTCGAAAATAAACCATATCTTCTACACAAACCTGTTGATAATAGTATTGAGCTTTTTAACCGGAATGGTTCACAATTTGATTTTTCTAGAATTTTAAGGTGTATAAATCAGATTATCATAACATTATAACCGCCTTCTTAAAGAATATAAATATGTTTCATTGCGATACATGTTGAAAGATGAAATGATCGCCGATGCCCTACGTAATAGAAATATAAATGCTCCAAGGAACACTTTAAATTGATATTCAGCACCCTTGAACATCATTTCACTCTCGGGTGCCAAATAAAATTTAAATTGGGAGTGTACAAACGTTTCGATTTTTAGTGTTTGGACTGTTACTTATGCGAAATAAAATATCGGAACGACTGTTTCCTAGAACCACTACAATTGAGCATTACATTGTTCATAAACCAACAAAAAGGATGTCTTCAGGCTTATTGAAGACGTGTAATTTTACCAAATAAAATTAGCGGATATCATGAAAAGGCTTTACACAATATTATTGATACTAATATATAGTGGTGCTTCGGCGCAGCACCGTAATAATTCTATTGAGCGTCTCGATAACATGGCCTTTGAGGCTAAGCGAATGCATGTTAAAGGAACTCTTCTTGATTTGCGTAGCGAAGCCGAACTAAGCACAGGCGTCATAGAAGGAGCTGTTAATACTCCCTGGCCGGGTAAACAGTTTGAGGAACTTACTTCAAAACTGCCTAAAAACGAACCCATTTTTATGTATTGTGCGGGAGGATTTAGAAGCAATGAAGCCGCTAATTGGTTGATAAAAAAGGGATTTCTCGGCATTATCATTCTCGAAAAAGGTTTTGATCATTGGAATGAGGAGGGGTATGCGCTGTATTCTCAAAGCGGCGAACTTATGCGGAAAAAAGTCACAAAATCTGCTCGAGGTAGCCACACCTACGAAGATTAATTCGCTTCGGAAAAAAGTGTCAATTAACAAGAACATTTTTGAACCGTTAAGCTTTAATCATCTTTATTGACTGCACGCTCTACCGAAATAATACATAGATATTATTTTTACTTATTTGATATTTTTTGTACCATTAAATGTTTAAATGGCGATTTTGTCTTAATAAATTTTTGCAGTGATCCCAATTATTGAGTCTATAATACAATAGTTTGCGGAAAAATTTAAAGATGAAGAATCATTCCATTGTTATTGAACGAGCATTTCACATTAATGCCTCCATCCTCATGATTAAAGTACCTTATGGTAGTGCGCAACAGCTATTTATGCAACAACATAAAGTGTTTCGATGGGTATCAAAGCAGCGATGTTGGTGTATTGAATTAAACCTTGAACATGAGCCACTATTGCAAAAACTCTGTGAATTAGAACCCGAAACACCAGTTTATTTGGAGATATCGGGCATACGCTATTTATGGTCGGTTGATTGCTCCTGGGTGGAGATATACGGAAAAGATATTGCAGTGTATATTAATAGAATGCGCCAATGGATGGAGCATCGAAGGTATGGCTCCAATACGATTGACTCTTACACCAATGCATTGGAGCAAATGTTCAGATATTGCGGCTTACAAAAGCCACAGGAAATTAACCAGCAGCAACTTATTGATTTCAACTGCGGCTATATTCTAGCACGTGGATTATCGGCATCGTACCAAAATATTGTCGTAAACGCACTAAAGCTGTTTTGTTTTACAAGTGGAATAAAGGAGCTTGCGGGCCTTAAAATTGAAAGGCCCAGACGCGAGCATAAGCTGCCGAATGTGCTTTCGAAGGAGGAAGTAAAAAGTATATTAATAGCGCCTAACAATAATAAGCACCGCTTAATGTTGCAACTTATATACGCCTGTGGCTTGAGGGCGGGCGAATTACGTAGTTTGGTTCCAACCGACATTCAGAGTCAGAGGCAAATGTTATTCATTCGACAATCGAAAGGCAAGAAAGATCGAATGGTTCCTATTCCGGAGAGTTTAATTGAGCAACTTAGGGACTATTATCGTATGGAGCGGCCCAGCTATTATTTGTTTGAGGGCGAAAAGCCGGGCAATCAGTATTCGGAACGGTCGCTACAGTTAGTTTTTAGGTCGGCATTACTCAAAGCTGGCATAAAAAAGGCGGCCACATTGCATTGGCTACGCCATTCATACGCTACACATTTACTGGAGCGAGGCACCGATATACGTTACATTCAAGAATTATTAGGACACAGCCAAACGAAGACCACCATGGTATATACACATGTAAGCGCAAAGGCTATTAATCAGATTAGAAGTCCGTTTGAGGACCTGTAATTTTTTTAGCACATACACTTGTAGTTTTAAACTACACTTTGTTATCTTGCCCTCACAACCCGCAATGTACCAACGGCAATCATCCTCGAAAAACCAAAATAGGAAATATTGCATCGGATATAGGGTAGTTAACTACAAGCCCTTTTGAGATGTTGTAATTCGTAATCGCTGGTTGCCTCTTAGTACTTAATTAGCGTATGTTAACGAAGATTTATTGCGGCTAATATGCTTTAGAGTATTTGTGGCCGCTTAGTGTATGGAAGAAAAAGCTTGCGCAAGGTTTTGAGTTCCGGCCGGTCTTTGCCAGAAATGAGTTTGCGGATGATTGGATTTGAGTTCGCTTTAGGAAAGCAAAAGATTTGGATTGAGTTCTAATCAGATCTGTTCGATTTAGGTGAGCAAACGGCCTATGATGAGTTTGCGCAGCCGGCCGGATGGGTTGCGGGTGATTGGGGATTTTGTTTGCTTGTGATGAGCTGACGCAAGCTTTTCCCCTACTTCGCTTTT
>JBILCR010000240.1:0-4182 GCA_044353055.1 Flavobacteriales bacterium | reverse complement strand
ATCAAGGAATCCATGTTCCAAAACAAATTCGGAAGTTTGAAAACCTTCAGGCAAATCTCTGCCAATTGTTTCTTTTACCACTCTTGGTCCTGCGAAACCAATCAATGCACCCGGTTCGGCAATATTAACATCTCCCAGCATGGCATATGAGGCCGTGACGCCACCCGTTGTTGGATCGGTAAGCAACGAAATATATGGCAACTGAGCATCCGCAAGTTGAGTTAGTTTTGCTGATGTTTTAGCCATTTGCATTAACGAAAATGCAGCCTCCATCATTCGCGCTCCGCCCGATTTGCTTATGAGCATAAACGGAAGTTTGTTCTTAATGCAGTAATCTATAGAACGCGAAATTTTCTCGCCCACAACCGATCCCATCGAGCCGCCAATAAAATCAAAATTCATACAGGCAATTACTGTTTTTAGTCCATCCATAGATCCAACAGCACACGATATGGCATCGGTGTAGCCCGTATTTTTTTGACTCGTAACAATACGGTCGCTGTATTTTTTAGTATCGGTAAACGAAAGCGGATCAGTAGGTTTAATTTTTGGAAATAGCTCCTGATATTCCTGATCGTCGAATAAAATGGCGAAGTATTCGGTGGAGTTTATACGCTCGTGGTAACCGCAGTTGCCGCATACCCAAAGGGTTTCCTCATGATCGGTAGAGGAATAGATTTTCTTGCACGAAGGACATTTATACCACAAACCTTCTGGCGTTTCTTTCTTTTCGGTAGTGCTGGTGGTAATATTTTTGTCTTTTCTTTTAAACCAACTCATTTACAATAATTTATCAGTTTTATTGGGCGCTTTAAATTAAAAACGAGGGGCAAACCTAAAGCATTTCATTCAGAACTCAAAACGATCAAGGCTGCGCACCATCGATTACTTTTTCCACTCAGGTAATCGGCCAGGTGTAGCTGGAGCACCAAGTGTATCAAGGAATTTGTCCAATTGCTTAATCTCATTTTCCACAGCTAAACAGGCCGCATATACCGGTTCTAATTCGCTTTTAACAAGCTCTAATTGTTCGCGATAGGTTGTGCTAGGTGCTTGTGTGGTTGACCACAAATTATAAACAATACCGTCAATACGCCCTGATAATCCGGGTTTAGTCTCAAATTCGAGCTGGGCCAATCGTGTATTACCATACATTTTGGTTTTAATGCTGGCCATTTCTTTTTCAAGTTTGTCGCATCGCTTGATCAATTCTGCATAATCATTTGGTTTTCCGATAATAGCTGCTCTGTAGTAATTTATTTTTTCAGTGGCATAATTAAGATAGGAATCGATGCCTGAAGTTACCTTTCGCAACTCCGATACTTGTTGGTTAAAGGATTCATCAGCTAAACTTGGCCCCAATAATTCAATTTCTTTTTTCGCACTGAGTGAATCTGTTTTTCCTTCGTGGAATAACATAATTTGAACAAAATATTTTCCCGGAGGAGCAGGAGCTGATGCATCGGGGCCATCGTAAGGATTTTCAGGATCTGGACTTCGAAAATTCACCGCTGAAGTGCTGTTCAATTTGCCGTCCCAGATAAACTGATGTAGCCCCTTTTGAGCGGGAAATTGCTGCACTCTAACCAATGTGCCTGTTTTATCTGTTATCTGCATTAGTTGATAGGCCGCTTTCTGCTGATCCTCTATAATTAGGCTGTCGCGAGTAGGGTAGGGGGTGCTTTTACCGTTTTTAATTAGTTCGGCTTCACGTTCCTTGCGCATTTCACGAAGGGTTTTATAGTCGCGGTTTAAGTACCAGTTAATTTGAAGTCCTTCTTTGGGATTATCGGCAGTATAAAATGCGGCTCCCTGAAACGATTTCCCTTTATGGCCTAATGGTGTAGCAAGGTTGCGAACTTTATAAGGTCGTGCTTCAAGAAAAGATGCCTGCGGTACTTGTGGCGCTTTTGTTTCGGCAAGTTTTACCAGATCTCGCATCCATTGCAGGTTATCGATAATGTACAAGCCACGTCCGAAGGTGGCCAAAATCATAGCATCCGCCGCATCCTGGATTTCAATATCGCGAATGCAAATTACAGGTAGATCGGCTTTTACGGGATTCCAGTTTTTACCCATATCGGTGCTAAAAAATAGGCCAAACTCTGTCCCTGCATAAATTAAACCGCTCCATTTAGCATCTTCGGCAATGCAATACACCGAACCACGTTCAGGCAAACCGTTTACGATAAGTTTCCATGATTTTCCCTGATCTTCGGATATGCAGATATAAGGTTTAAAATCGCCGTTGCGGTGGTTGTTAAACACAGCATATATGCGCTTTTCATCGTGGCGCGAGGCACAAACGGCATGTACCAAAACACGCTCCGGTATGCCTGATATACGGTCGGTTTTTATCCATTCTGTTCCACCATTCAGGCTAATCTGAAGCAGTCCGTCATCGGTACCCGTAACCAAAAGTCCCTCTTTGCGCGGCGACTCACTTAAAGCGGTAAGATTGCCGTAAATAGAGGTGCTTTGATTTTTTGCAACGGCATCAACCGACCAAATACGATCCATTACGGGCAACATATTACGATCGAGCTGGCGGCTCAAATCGGGCGATATGCGTTTCCACGTATTGCCGCGATCGTCGGAACGAAAAAGAACATTTGCGCCAAAATAGAGTCGTTTGGCGTTATGTGGCGATATCAATAAGGGCGCATCCCAATTCCAACGAAATGCCGAATCGTTGCGCGTCTCAACAGGCTTTATATCGTATGATTCGCCCGTTTTTCGGTCGTGCCGAACCAAGCCACCATACTGCCACTGCGAATACACCGTATTAGGATCTTCCGGATCAACCTGCGACTCGAAGCCGTCGCCGCCCACAGTAACAAACCAATCGGAATTCAAGATTCCCGATGCCGATGATGTAGCCGATGGTCCGCCCAACGTATTGTTGTCCTGTGTGCCGGCATAAACCCAGTAGGGCGATTGCCGATCGGCACAAACACGATAAAATTGTGTGATGGGCAAATTTGCAAAGTACTTCCAGTTTTGACCATGATCGTACGACTCGTAAAGTCCACCATCGCACCCCATGAGCAGGTACTGTGGATTTTTAGGATCAATATACAATGCGTGGTTATCCACGTGCTTATTGCGTTCGCCAAGTTTGGAAAATGTTTTTCCGGCATCATTACTTATCATGGCCCAGGTGTCGAGGCTATAAAGGATGTTGGGATTTACAGGGTGCGCCTTGATCTCTTGGTAATAATTGCCCGCCGTAGCCCAAGATGATTGCTTTTTCCAGCTAGATCCACGGTTGGTGCTTAGGTATACACCTTTATTGTCGCCATCACTTTCAATAATGGCGTAAATGCGATCGGGATCAGCCATTGTTGTGGCAAGGCCGATGCGTCCCATTTGAGCAGAGGGCAGTCCATTGGATAATTTCTCCCAGGTTTTACCGGCATCTACACTTCGATATAAGGCCGACTCCGGACCGCCGGAAATGTAGGTCCATTCATGCCGGCGACGCTGATGTGCCGCTGCATAGAGGATATCCGGGTTTTGTGGGTGAAAACACACTTCGTTAAATCCGGTATATTTCGAAACAGAAAGAACGGCATTCCAAGTTTTTCCACCGTCTGTAGTCTTGTAAATTCCACGATCGCCGCCATCCGACCATAAAGGACCATAAGCGGCCACATAAATTACATCCGAGTTTCTGGGGTCGATGCTAATTTGACCAATATGTTCGGAATTTTTAAGCCCCATGTTTTTCCAGGATGCGCCACCATCGTCAGATCTGTAAATACCGTCGCCATATGCTACGGAGCGTTGGTTATTATTTTCGCCGGTTCCAGCCCAAATAACGTTTCGGTTATTGGGATCGATGGCTAAACACCCTATAGAGTATGATCCGTATTGATCGAAAATGGGTGAAAAGGTAGTTCCTGAATTGGTGGTTTTCCAGATTCCACCTGACGCAGCAGCAATATACCAGGTAGATGAATTGATGGGATCAACGGCAATATCGGATATGCGCCCAGAAGTAACTGCCGGACCGATAGATCTGAATGATAATTGGTTAATGCTGCTGTAATCGATTATGGCTTCGGAGCCCGATTTGTTTTTTTGCGCTTTGATTGAAGAAATAAAAATTAAGCATGCAGCAATTGGGAATAGAAACTTTTTCATCTCACAAATCAAAGGAATTACAGGCATATATACGTG
>JBILCR010000015.1:0-14102 GCA_044353055.1 Flavobacteriales bacterium | reverse complement strand
TAATATTTAATGCATTTTTACTTCTATGTAGTATGATACACGGGTGCAATTAAACTTCATAGGATTATCGAGCCACTTCAATAATTTTAATATCCCAGGGCTGAAGCTGCAATTTTTCAAGTCCTACAGCTTTGTCGGTAATAACATCGGTACCGCTACGCCTGCCTTTTAACACTTCGTCTATTTTTTCGGCATTAACCCAATCTGCCGATGCATTCGATGCATTCACAATTACGAGCACCGTATTTTTCGAATCGAAACGGCAAAAAGTGTATACCCCTTTTTCAGGAATAAACTGCATCAGTTTGCCGTTATGAACTGCCGTGTTGCCCGCACGCCAACGTGCCAGCTTACGAACATAGTTAAATGCCCGATTTTCGGCATCATTGCGTCCCAACTCAGTAAAACGATCCTGATTATCTGCCTTCCAACCTCCTTCAAAATCGCTGCGCACCAAGCCGTCGGGGTTCGAAAACCCTTTCATCAAAATTTCGGTACCATAATACATTGAGGGTATTCCGCGCAAGGTCATCAATAATCCTACACCTATTTTAAACTTCCTTTCATCCTCGCCCACTACCGAGTAAAATCGGCTTAAGTCGTGATTGTCCAGGAAATTAACGTTTCGCAAGGGCTGTTCATAGAGATAATCTTCAGACAGGGTATAATAAAGTTTCGAAATGCCGTCGGTCCAGCTAAAAGTACCAGTTAGGGCTTCGTTAATGGCCTTATAAATTTGGAAATCAATAACTGAAGGCAATCGGGTGTTAAATTTTCGGGCCGGATTACCTGCCGAGAAAAAGGATTGAATCGGAACGCTGTGCTCCCAAATCTCACCAAACATATTCATGGATGGATATTCCATTAATATTTCACTCACCATGGTTTGCATGTATTCCTGATCGGGATAGGAATAAGTATCAATTCTAAAATCATCCACACCGGCATATTCGGCCCACCAGATATAACTTTGGGTGAGGTAACGCGCCAGATGCGGATCTTTTTGATTTAAGTCGGGCATGTGTGTATCGAACCAGCCTTTCGAAAAAAGTTCCTTTTCGCGTTCGGATGCATACGGATCGAGCATGAGCGGTGCCCGATAATTGGTGCGGGTAAATTTAGGCCACCAGTTTACCCAGTTGCTGTCGGGGATGTTTTTATACCACCAATGGCAATTACCAATGTGGTTGGGCACAATATCCATTATAAGCTTCATGCCCCGTTTATGCAGTGCCGCACCAAGATCCTTGTAGGTTTGGTTGGTACCCAAGCGCGGATCTATAGCATAATGATCAGTAACTGCATAACCATGATAGGAGGTTTTGGGCTGATTGTTTTCCTGCACTGGGTTAAGCCATACCGCCGTTACGCCTAAGTCCTGCAAATAATCGAGCTTCTCTATAACGCCCTTCAAATCGCCGCCGTGTCGCCAGTACATCGAGTCGCGGTTAATGGATGCCTCGTTAGTGCCTTTCACTATGTCGTTGCTGTAATCGCCGTTGCAAAAACGATCGGGCATAATCAGATATATGAAATCGGAGCTGCGCACTCCGCGTTTTACTGATGTTTCGGCATTCTCGCGCTGAAGTAAGGTGTAGCTAAGTTGATGTTGGGTTTTACCTTTCTGAAACGTAATGTCAAAACTACCAGGCTTTGCATCGGGCGAAACATACAGCGAAACAAAAAGATAGTCGTTACTTTTTAAGCGGCTGAATGCTTTAAGTTCAACCCCCGGATAACTTAGCTTAACTGAAAAATCGGCAATGCCCGGATGGTATACCATCAGCTCCAATCGAGGGTTGTGCATACCTGCCCACCAAAACGCTGGATCAACCCTTTTAATCTTATCGGCTTTCGCGGATTGTATATTTGTTACAAATACAAAAAGTACAATCAAACTGATCTTATACAGCATGTTCATTTGCTTTTAATTCTTAAAATTTGGCCCCAACTCATGGCAACATCAATTTATCCGTAATGCTTACATCTTATCCAACTCCGATGTGTGCTCCACCACTTGGGATAGCATAAGGCTTAACAAATCGTGAGCATTGTTTCCGATTACGAGCAAGTCTTTAACCGATGTGTGTAGAAAGCCTTCGCTTTGCATGACATTTACATGCTGTAGCATGCCGTCATAAAATCCTAACATATTTAATAAACCTACCGGTTTTTTATGCAGTTGCAATTGCGACCATGTGAGCATCTCGAACAATTCATCGAGGGTTCCGAATCCTCCAGGCAAGGCTAAAAATGCATCTGCTTTTTCAAACATAATACGTTTACGCTCGTGCATTGAACCTACCTTAATCAATTCAGTAACGCCATCGTGTCCCACTTCGCGCTGGTACAAAAAATCCGGAATTACACCCACCACTTCTCCCCCATTCTTAAGAACAGCATCGGCTAACACGCCCATCAATCCTACCCTGCCGCCACCGTAAACGAGGTGTATTCCCGCTTTGGCCATCAATTGCCCCAGCGCAGCTGTTTGATCGGCATACTCGGGATTTATACCCGATGCCGCTCCGCAGTAAACCGCCAGATATTTAGCCATACTTTCGGATCGATTATGACAGAATGCGCTTTAGTAAACGCAATCGATGCGTATACCGCCCTGTTTCTTGATTAAATATACCCTCGTGGTCAATACGATCAATGCGCACCCTACCGCTAGCATGGATAATTTTTTGATCGCCCATCAAGAGGCCAACATGCACAATGCGTCCTTCATCGTTATCGAAAAATGCTACATCTCCGGGCAAGGTTTCCTCTATAAAACCGAGGGTTTGACCATGTTCTGCCTGTTGGTATGCATCGCGACTCAACCGAATGCCTACAGTACGCGCAACTATTTGTAAAAATCCCGAGCAATCAATACCCAAAGCCGATTTTCCACCCCATAGATAAGGCGTCCCTATATAGGAATGTGCTATATCGAGCATAAACTCTGCTTTGTTTTCTGGAATTACCGTATTTGCCTGTCCCTCGAATGCAAATTCGTAACCTTCCAAATTGCAGGTACGTCCATCAAATAAAGGCAACAAACTGCCCAAACTTACCGGAAACAAACGGCCTTTATCGGTATCTTCCATCACCGATAAAAGATCGAGTACACAAGGTGCCGGACGTGCATCGAGTTCTTCAAATGATTCGGCCGAAATGGGCATAAACTGCTTTTGGTCGATCCAGGCCTCATACCCATCAATTGCCGAGCGCACATACGACCAGTTGCCTTGACTACGTATAATCGTAAAATGCTCGCCAAATAAAAGTTGGGTAATCATTTCACTACGATCCGAAGGTTCTGCCCTGCAGGGAACCACACTTAAATTACAGATGCCGTGATGGAGTTCCATAATGTATAATTTACAGGCGTTCTACAACAAGTGCCGATGCTCCGCCCCCGCCGTTGCATATACCGGCAACGCCAATTCGCGCATTTTGCTGCTGCAACACGCTTAATAAGGTTACAACAATACGTGCACCTGAAGCACCGAGCGGATGGCCCAGCGAAACAGCTCCACCGTTTATATTGACCTTCGAATCATCGAGCCCGAGTAATTTATTATTGGCCAATGCCACTACCGAAAAGGCTTCGTTAATTTCGTAAAAGTCAACATCATTGGGACTTAAACCTGCTTTTGAAATGGCTAGAGGAATAGCTTTTGCCGGTGTTGTGGTAAAATATTCTGGGGCCTGTTGTGCATCGGCAAACGAGCGCAGTTTTGCCAAAGGTTTAATGCCAAGCTCAGCAGCTTTTGTCGCACTCATAAGCACTAGAGCGGCAGCTCCGTCGTTAAGTGTTGAGGCATTGGCCGCAGTGATGGTGCCTTCCTTTTCAAATACCGGTGCCAATGAAGGTACTTTATCGAATTTAATGTTTTTATACTCTTCGTCTTCAGCAATAACCAATGCATCGCCTTTTCGCTGGGGTATGGTTACCGCAACAATTTCTGATGCCCATTTACCTGCCTCGGCAGAGGCTGCGGATCGTTTATAGCTTTGAATGGCAAAGGCGTCCTGTTCCTCGCGACTTATATTATTTTCGCGGCTGCAAAGTTCGGCCGCATTGCCCATATGATAATTCTTATACACATCCCACAATCCATCTTTTACCAAACCATCGGTTAACTGGCCGTGCCCTAGTCTGTATCCGTTACGGGCTTTATCAAGATAATAGGGCACATTGCTCATCGATTCCATACCACCGGCAACAACGATATCGTTAGCTCCCGACTGAATAGTTTGTGCACCGAGCATTATGGCTTTCATTGCCGATGCACATACTTTGTTAATGGTGGTAGAGGGCACCGTGTCGGGCAAACCGGCAAAACGCGCTGCCTGTGTAGCCGGAGCCTGACCTAAATTGGCCGATAACACATTACCCATAAACACTTCATTAACTTGATGGGCTTGAATGCCTGCGCGCTCCAGAGCCCCTTTTATTGCAGCTGCGCCCAACTGGGTAGCGGAAAGAGCTGAAAGCGAACCATTAAAACTACCAATGGGTGTACGTACGGCTGATACAATTACAACTTCTTGCATAAGGATTTAATTTTTGTGCAAACCTACTAATAAATCGGAGTGCATAAAAACAGTGTTTGTATTAGATTTACAGTATGGATACATCAGCTGCAGAACGCCGCGTTATTGAACTTACTCAGGCCATTAACTATCATAACGAACGCTATTATCAGGAGGCAAAACCCGTGATATCGGATTATGAGTTCGATCGCTTGCTCGAAGAACTTCAATCGCTTGAACGCCGATTTCCTGAATTACTTAAACCTGATTCGCCCAGCCAGCGTGTTGGGGGCAGCGTTACCAAGAACTTTGTATCGGTAGTTCACGAATTTCCATTTTTATCACTGGCCAATTCGTATTCGCGTGAGGATTTGGAAGATTTTGACCAACGTATTCGAAAATTGTGGACAGGATCTTTTAGTTATACTTGCGAGCTTAAGTTTGACGGGGTAGCCATTGGACTTACCTACGAAAATGGAATGTTGCTGCGTGCCGTAACACGGGGCGATGGAGCCATGGGCGATGATGTAACTTCTAATGTGCGTACCATTCGCAGCATCCCACTCCGTCTTAATGGCAATGGCTTTCCTCATAAATTTGAAATCAGGGGTGAGATTTACATGCCGCTAAAGAGTTTTGAACAGCTCAATCAACAGCGAAAACTTGAGCTCGAAGATTTAGGCTACACCGATGATCAGATAAACGAAAAGCTCTTTAAAAATCCGCGCAATGCCACTGCAGGAAGTCTTAAGATTCAGGAAAGTGCCGAAGTGGCGAAACGAAAACTCGACTGTTGCGTGTATGCATTGATGGGCGAATATCCCGGTCTTGAAAGTCACTTCGACAACTTGAATCTGGCCAGCACATGGGGATTTCCGGTTTCGGAACACAGCAAGACCTGTTCTAGTTTAAGCGACGTATTTCAATTTATTGATTACTGGGACGAACAGCGCGACCGCTTACCGTTTGAAATAGACGGTATCGTAATTAAAGTAAACGAATATGCGGTACAGCGGGTATTGGGAAACACCGCCAAGTCGCCCCGTTGGGCTATGGCCTATAAATTTAAGGCGCGCCAGGCTTACACCCAATTGCAGCATATTAGCTATCAAGTGGGCCGTACAGGTGCCATTACACCGGTGGCCAATTTAAAACCCGTGTTTTTGGCCGGCACTACGGTGAAACGTGCTTCGCTGCATAATGCTGATTTTATTGCCGAAATGGATATTCGCGAAGGCGATTATGTATGGGTTGAAAAAGGTGGGGAGATTATCCCCAAAATTGTTGGTGTTGACCTTAAAGCACGAACCGAGTTTGGGCATCCACACCGTTACATTGAATATTGCCCGGAGTGTAAGTCGCTCCTGCATCGTAAAGAGGGCGAAGCACAGCATTATTGTTTAAACGCAAACGGCTGCAAACCTCAGATTTGCGGTAAAATAGTTCATTTCGTGGGTCGTAAGGCAATGGATATCAGCAGTCTTGGCGAAAAAACTATAGAGTTATTTGTATCAGAAGGTTTCATACACACTCCTGCCGATTTATACTGCCTAAAGAAAGAGGACATAATGAAGCTTGAAGGATTTAAGGAGCAGAGTACGCAAAACATACTCGACGGCATAGCGCATTCTAAAAATGTGCCTTTTGAACGCGTTGTTTTTGCCTTGGGAATTCGTTATGTGGGCGAAACGGTCGCTAAAAAACTGGCCATTCATTTTAGATCGCTCGAAAACATACGCCTAGCGAGCCTCGAGCAACTTCTTGAAGCGGAGGAAATAGGCGAAATAATTGCACAATCGGTAATTGATTATTTGCGTAATCCGGAGCACTTGGCAATGGTCGAAGCCTTGCGCAGTGCGGGTATTAAAATGGAATTGGATGCTGATGCCTTTAAGCCCAAGAGCGATGTACTATCGGGAAAAACCTTTGTGGTATCTGGAGTTTTTAGCTTATTTTCGCGCGACGAATTGAAAAAGAAAATTGAAGAAAACGGCGGAAAAGTATTGTCCTCAGTTAGCGGTGCAACACAGTATTTGGTTGCAGGAGAAAATATGGGTCCCGAAAAGCGCAAAAAAGCCGAAAAATTGGGTATCCCAATTCTTAGTGAACATGAATTTAGCCAAATGATTTCTCAATAATTATGGTTGATTTTTTCAAAAAACACATGGGGCTTTTTAAAATGCGCCAGGAAGCACGAAAGCTCAACCGGCAAATTAAAGATCCTAATATTCACAGAAATTCGCGAATTGGCATTTTATACAATGCCACCGAACGCGAAACCTTTGAAGAAGTGCGCGAATTTTTTCGCGATTTGCGTAACGACGGTCATAAACCTCATTTATTGGGATATGTAGATTTTAAGGAAATTACCTTTCATCCCCTGGCAAGGCCCGAAAACGATTATTTTTTAAAAAGTCAGCTTAACTGGATGAATATTCCGGGAGGCGTCGTGGTAGATAATTTTATTCGCGATCCATTTGATATGCTCATCAACTTAACGGTTAACGATTTCTTTCCCATCGACTACATTGCGGCTACATCGCATGCCGGTCTCAAAATAGGGCGAGCCGAAAGCGCAGTAGCTTATTGCTACGATCTTAGTTTTTATATGGGCGAAACGGCTGATATTAAATCACTAGCCTACACCATTATTCACTACCTGAGCCAAATTAATCATGAAAAAACAGTCTGAATTTACGGGAACGGGCGTTGCCATTGTAACTCCTTTTGACGCTCAGGGCAAACCCGATACGTATGCATTATCGCATCTGGTAGGCCATTTGGCCGAAAATGGTATTGATTTTATTGTGGTGATGGGAACCACAGGCGAATCGGTTAGTTTAAATGAAGAGGAGCAAATACTTGTAAAAGAAACAGTTGTAACCGCAAATGCCGGACGTTGCGCATTGATGCTGGGTTTGGGTGGTAATAACACCGCCGAGCTGGAACGCAAGCTTGCTAAAACCGATTTTAGCGGCTATCAGGGCATTCTGTCGGTGTCACCCTATTACAACAAACCGAGTCAGGAGGGAATTTTCAGGCATTATGAAGTGCTTGCTTCAGCAGCTCCATTACCCATCATGCTATACAATGTACCGGGTCGAACAGGCAGCAATATGCTCGCCGAAACTACACTTCGACTCACGTCCATTTCTAACATTATGGGCATTAAGGAAGCATCGGGCAATTTGGAACAAATAAGTGCCATTATTCGTGATAGGCCGAAGCATTTTATAGTGCTTTCGGGAGATGATGCACTTACCTTACCCATTTTAGCAAGCGGTGGAGATGGAGTAATTTCTGTAGTGGCCAATGCGTTTCCAAAAATGTTTTCGCTCATGGTACGCAGATGCATGAACAATGATGTAGCTGCTGCCCTACCCCTTCATCTTGATTTATTGGAATTTACACGCCTACTTTTTGCAGATGGCAATCCGGGAGGCATAAAAGCCGCTTTGAAAATACTTGGACTCTGCGGCGAACAACTGCGTTTGCCCCTGGTGAATATAAGGCCCGATATTTATCAAGCACTGATTCGCGAAACTGAGCGTTTACAACAATTATCAATTCATTAAACTAAGATATTCCCAACGTTTTATGACTTTAATAAAATCAATATCGGGCATTCGCGGAACCATCGGCGGAAAACTTGGTGAAGGACTATCACCCGGCGACTGTGTTAAATACACATCGGCATTTGCTCAGTGGGTAAAAATGCGCAATCCGCAAGGAAGAATAACCATTGTTATCGGGCGCGATGCACGTATTTCGGGCGAAATGTTTCGAAATTTAGTAGTGGGCACCTTGCAGGGTATGGGCGTTGATGTGATTGACCTCGGATTAAGTACCACGCCTACTGTAGAAATGGCCGTGATGATGGAAAATGCACAGGCCGGTATAATTCTCACCGCAAGCCACAATCCCAAACAGTGGAATGCCTTAAAATTGCTGAATGAAAAGGGTGAGTTTATCTCGGCCGAAGACGGGCAATCGGTATTGGATTTAGCAGAACAGGCTGAATTTGAATACAGTGATGTAATGAGCTTAGGTAACCATCTGCTTATGGACGGTTACATTCAGAAACACATTGATCGTATTTTACAGTTGCCCTTGGTAGATCGCGAAGCTATTGAGAAAGCCAATTTCAAAATAGCGGTGGATGCGGTAAATTCTACCGGTGGCATTGCCGTTCCAATGTTGCTTAAGGCGTTGGGTGTAGAAAACATCATTGAATTGTACTGCACACCCGACGGAAAATTCCCGCATAATCCCGAGCCACTGCCCGAACATTTGCGCGATCTCAGCGATATCGTTATTAAACAAAAAGCCCATTTAGGCATTTCGGTAGATCCAGATGTAGACCGCTTGGCACTTGTTTGCGAAGATGGCGAGATGTTTGGCGAAGAATACACGCTTGTTGCTGTTGCCGATTATGTGTTAAAATCAACTCCAGGAAATACTGTTTCGAATTTAAGCTCGACACGAGCCTTGAGGGAAATAACCGAAAAATACAAGTGCAAGCATTTTGCTTCTGCTGTTGGTGAAGTAAATGTGGTGGAAATGATGAAAAAGGAAAAAGCCGTTATTGGTGGAGAAGGCAATGGAGGCATTATATATCCCGAATTGCACTACGGCCGAGATGCTTTAGTGGGGATTGCCTTATTTCTATCGCACTTGGCAAAATTCGGAAAATCGGCCTCGCGCCTTCGTGCCACGTATCCCAATTATTTTATTTCAAAAAATAAAATAGAACTCACCCCCGAAATTAATGTGGACGAAGTATTGAGCTTGGTGCAAAAGAAATACGCAAAACAGCAAATCAATACCATTGACGGTGTAAAGATAGATTTTGAAAAGGAATGGGTGCATTTGCGCAGGTCGAATACCGAACCCATAATAAGGATTTACAGTGAAGCTGAAAACGTTGCTACGGCAAACAATTTGGCTAAAAAAATCATTTCTGATATTAAGGAGTTCACCTCCGATATGATGTTAAATAAACGATAGCATATGAAAATAGTGTATCTGGATAATGCTGCAACTACCCAAGTAGATCCTGAAGTAGTTCAAGCGATGTTGCCATTTTTGAATGAGCATTACGGAAATCCTTCGTCGATTCATTCATTGGGTAGAATTACCCGAACAGCCATCGAGCAAGCACGTAAATCGGTGGCTTCATGCATTAATGCAGCTCCTTCCGAAATTTTTTTTACTTCCGGCGGTACTGAGGCTAATAATATGGCCATCTGCCGGAGTATTGAAGATTTGAATATTAAACATGCTATTACTTCAGGTACAGAGCATCATGCCGTGTTGCACACCCTTGAAGCTCTAAGTAAGGAAGGAAAAATAAAGCTCAGCCTTGTAAAGCTAGATGAAAAAGGACATGTAGATATAGCGCATCTGCGTCAGTTATTAGAAACAAACGAACGCAGTTTTGTTTCGCTAATGCATGCCAATAATGAAATAGCCACGCGTTTACCACTCAACGAAGTAGCACATTTGGTGAAGGAATTTAACGGCATTTTTCATAGCGACACCGTGCAAACTATGGGGCATTTTAACATCGATGTGCAGCAAATACCTGTAGATTTTATTAATTGTGCAGCACATAAGTTTCACGGTCCTAAAGGTGTGGGATTTATTTACATTCGTTCGGGTACGGGCATACATCCGTTCATTCACGGAGGGGCTCAAGAACGCAATATGCGCGGTGGGACAGAAAACCTGGCAGGTATTGTTGGACTAGCCAAAGCACTTGAGATAGCCTGTAAAAACATGGATGAACACGCGCACCATATTCGCGGCATTAAGTCGTATATGATGGAATCGCTTCGTAGCTCCTTTGCCGATGTGCATTTTAACGGAGATGTATCTGATACTTCACTTTACACGGTTTTAAACGTAAGTTTTGCTCCAAGCGAGGCGGGAGAAATGTTGTTGTTTAGTTTGGATATCAACGGAATTGCTGCATCGGGAGGCAGTGCCTGCTCTTCGGGCTCAGAGGTAGGCTCGCATGTTTTAGCAACTATTGGTGCCACAGCGGGCCGTAGCAATGTTCGGTTTTCGTTTAGCAAATACACTACCCGCGACGATATCGACTACACCCTTAGCGTACTTAAGAAACTTATGCCTCAATTAGTGGGTACATCACATGTCTAAAACCACGGCTTCTGGGCAAACAAGAATTGCCGTAATAGGTGCTGGAAGCTGGGCTACGGCGCTGGTGAAAATTCTATCTGAAAACGCAACCGTGTCAATATTTTGGTGGATGCGTTCGGAAGAACAGATGAATTATATTCAAACCTACAGGCACAATCCGAAATACCTTTCTGATATTGAAATTGATTTATCAAAAGTTACTCCTTCCACAGATTGCGCAGAATGCATTCGTAAAGCAGAAATCGTGGTTTTGGCCTTGCCCGCAGCTTTTATTTCGGCCTGCTTCGAACAAATTGACGCCTCCATTTTCCAAGGAAAAATCGTTTTCTCGGCGGTTAAAGGCATGGTACCCGAAAGTGGTATGCTTCCGTCTGAGTATTTAAATTACCATGTAAAAGTTGCCCAGCAAGATATTGGTATAATTGCAGGCCCATGTCATTCGGAGGAAGTGGCGCTCGAACGCCAATCGTTTTTAACGGTATCGAGTGGAGCATCTGAACATAGTGAGAAAATGGCAGCCTTGCTCACGTGCCGCTATATCAAAACGCACATTATTGATAACGATGTGCAGGGAATAGAATACGGCGCCGTAATGAAAAATATATTCGCTCTTGCCGTAGGTATCGGCAGAGGTTTGAATTTTGGCGATAATTTCCAGTCGGTTCTAGTATCAAATGCTATGCGCGAAATGAAGCGGTTTTTAGACCATTCGGTTCCAAAGGCTGAGCGAGATATGAACGAAAGTGCATTTTTAGGTGATCTCTTGGTAACGGCATATTCTCCGTTTTCTAGAAACCGTATTTTCGGCCAAATGATCGGAAAAGGATACACGGTAAAAGCGGCTCAAGTTGAAATGAACATGATTGCAGAAGGCTATTATGCCGTTAAATCGATAATTAAAAAGAACGAAACCCTGGGATTGCCTCTCCCCATTTGTGAGTTTGTAAATGAAGTGGTTTATAAACAAAGCAGTCCTAAAAAATCGATCCAAAAACTAATCCATAGTTTACGATAGAACTGTATATTAGTTATTTACATGCATTTTTAGCTATTTGAAATGTGAACCTTTAGAGTAATTAGATGCTCATTAATACCTATATGAATTTTCTGAAATCAGCTATCGAAGCGTCTATTATTCCTAAATTATTTAAGTTTGTTTAACTCAGTTAAGCTATGATATACGTAAAATTATTAATGGCACTTGGTATTGCTCTATGCGTTGCTTCATGCAATTTTGCTGGAAAAAGCGATTTCGAAAATGCCTCAAAAGATTTGTGCGAATGCACTGGTAAGCATTTCGAACAATTTTCACCCGAGTTTAAAAAAGATTTTATTGAAGCATCTAAGGAAAACTTGTCCTTGGATAAAACCCTTGATGTTATTTATAACAAACGAAAGGATGATGCGAACGATTCAAAAAACTTAAAAGACGCATTAATGCTGTTGCAGTTACCCGATAAGGTGGACAAATGCTTGAAGGAACTTGAGCCCAAATACAAAGATTTAAAAACGCTAGACAGTCAATCAGAAACTCTAGATAAGTTTATGCAATCAATAGAAAATCAATCAGATTGCGATTTTTTACATGCACTTTTGAAGTCCATTAAGGCGTCAACAACAAATTGATCAAAGCCTCATTTAGTATTGCGCTTCAATTTTTATTGCTGCACACACCACCATGGCAGCAGTTTCGGTGCGTAGGCGCGATTGCCCCAATGACACGGGTTTGAATCCATTTTTAACCGCTAATGTTACTTCATCCGGTGTAAAATCGCCTTCAGGTCCAATCAAAACCAGCGTCCTTGTTTGCCCCGAAATCATTTTAAAAAAATTCTCTTTTTCTCCGTCTGCACAATGTGCGATGCATTTTAGCCCTCCAAAGGGTTCTTTTACTAAATCATTTATCGAAAGAGGATCATCAAGCTGTGGCATCCATGCTTGCATGCTCTGTTTCATGGCAGAAAGTATTATTTTTTCAATACGCCCTCTTTTCAATACTACGCGCTCGCTGCGATGCGCTATAAGCGGAGTAATTCTATCGATACCAAGCTCAACGGCCTTTTCCAAAAACCACTCGAACCGATCCATACTTTTTGTGGGAGCAAGTGCAATGTGGAGGGTTTGGTTTCGTTCCTGTTTTTCGAGAAGCTTCACAATGCTTAGCTTACTGTGCTTAGCATGGGACAACGCTACAATCGCTTCGTATAAACCGCCTTTACCATCAATTAGGCCAACGGTTTCGCCCGCTTTTAAACGCAATACTTTGCTCAAATGCAGACTTTCTTCCTCATCAAGCAAAACATCCGATCCTGCAATTTGTGTCGAATAAAATATCTGCATTATATCGTGCTGTGATCGGTTTGAAATTGCAGTAAAAACTGGTTTAATGCTTCCACTGCTGCATGAACGCCGCTTATATTTTCAATTACTAGGGTAAGCTTGTTGTTACGTTCCTTAATGCGAGCCTTCTGCGGATATTTCGTTAAATACTGCATCATTTGGCCAAAAAACGCACTCCCATAAAACGTGCTTTTCGGATTATTTACAAAATATCCAACAAACGTTTTTTGTTTTAACACCACTTTTTCAAAGGCCAGTTCTTTGGCCGCTTTTCTTAGACGGATGGCATCCATAAGCTCGCGCGTAGCCTTTGGAACAGGCCCAAACCGATCGCGTAATTTTACTTCAAATGCTTCCAAATCCGCTTCCGACTCTAAATTATCTAATTCTTTATAAAGCAGAAGCCGTTCGGTTATGTTGGTAACATAGGAGTCGGGCAGCAGCAACTCCAAATCGGTATCTATCTGGCAATCATTAACCCATACCTTTTTTTTCTCTTCCAACTCCTCCTGAAACACATTTTTAAAATCACTCTCTTTCAATTCCTGGATGGCTTCATCGAGTATCTTGTGGTACATCTCAAAGCCTATTTCGGCAATAAAACCGCTTTGTTCAGCCCCTAATAAATCTCCGGCACCACGTATATCCAAGTCGCGCATGGCAATATTAAAACCACTGCCCAATTCGGCAAACTCCTCTATTGCTCTTAAGCGTTTTCGGGCGTCGGCTGTAAGTAACGAAACAGGTGTGGTAAGCAAATAGCAAAACGCTTTTTTATTGCTCCTCCCTACCCTGCCGCGCATTTGATGTAAATCACTTAATCCAAACAAATGTGCATTGTTGATGATAATGGTATTTGCATTAGGAATATCAAGTCCCGATTCAATAATGGTGGTTGCCACAAGTACATCGGCACGTCCTTCGATAAAGTCCATCATTACATCCTCCAACGCTTCAGGTTCCATTTGACCATGGCCTGTAATAACAGTTGTACCAGGAACCAAGCGCTTCACCATATCGGCTACTTCCTGAATGTTTTGCACCCGATTATGTACCAAGAAAACCTGCCCACC
>JBILCR010000239.1:0-4214 GCA_044353055.1 Flavobacteriales bacterium | reverse complement strand
CGTGATAAATAAAAAAAGTGAATTGGGTTTCTGACGCAGGAGCACAACAAAAAAATCGAGCATCTCGTCGAGCATATACCAGGTGCCGATGCTTCCTAAATAACTTACAACAAACTGATCGTCATTAATTTCAATTGACTTTCTCAGCTCATTTAATGTATTTCGTTGCTCAATTTTGTTAAGGGCAAATAGATCCAAATCGGCACAACAGGGAATAACGCTAATCTTTAGATTTTCAAAATCTGGCCAGGAATTAATCTCCTTTGCGGCGTTTTGGGTAAGCGAAATTACGGCTCCCGCCTCTTGTAAAAACTGCTTTTCTTTTTTCTTAAAGTAAGCATATATCGAATTAAAAAGCGGATTCTTGATATTCCAAATTCCGCCGTCCACACGTTCGTCGGCCCAAAAACCTCTCATATCAAAAACAAAGGGCACCTGGGTTTCGCGCTTTATTTGAAGACCAACTAGAGAAGTAATATAGCTTCTGCAATGGAGCAATTCAATGGGACCTTCCTTTAGGAGTTGTCTCACCTTGCTCCGAAGCCTATAAATGTCATACAATGTAGATAATACAGGCGGTTTTGCTGTGTACAGCAGCGGGTGCCATTTTATGTTTGATTGAATCAACAATTCTTCAATAGCAGCGCGGTTTTGAAGCAGGCGGCTTTTCTTTTCAAAACTCACGATTTGAATGCTATAGCCTTTTTGCGTCAAGCCTTTTAAATAAGGAATAACCTGCGCCTGACCCAGCGGATCAGTCATGCCATCGTAGGAAAGGTACAGCACATTCCGATTATTCATTTCAATCCGTTACATTTGTGAAGCTTCAAAGGTACATAGAACACCCAATAGCATGATAGAAGATATTTATACCGAACTCGATTTTTTACTGGCGCCGGTATATTTTGCTCTTATTTTTCTGTTTGCCAAAAATGTACAAAGCAGGAGGATTAAAGAAAATCCGCTCTATGCGTATTATGCCAGAGGGATGCTTTTTAAACTAGTAGCTTCCATTGGCGTGTGCATCATCTTTCTTTATTACTACAAAGCAGGCGACAACATAGGATATTTCTGGTCGGCAGAGTTTTGCGCTAAAATGCTAACCCTTAATCCTAAAGTATTTTTCTCTGTTTTATTGAATGAACGAACTCATGAAAATTTGTCGGTGTTTTTTAATTCGGGACTATGTTGCCCCGACTATTGGAAAGACTCCCAATCGTTTACTATTGTTCGTCTTTGCAGCTTATTGATTTGGCCGTCATTAAACAATTTTGTTGTAGCATCTATGCTGTTTGCTTGGATATCGTATGGCGGTATTTTCAGGCTTTTTCTATTATTCAATAAGTTATTCCCAGGCATGGAAAAGAAATTTGCCATTGCCATTTTATACATGCCCTCGGTTATTTTTTGGGGGTCGGCCATTTTAAAAGATACCGTTACATTTTCATGTGCCTGTTGGCTAACATGGTCGGTTTACAATATATTTATTGTACCCAATAAGCTACGAACCAATATTCTAATTGCCATCACGGTATCTTTTCTTCTCATTAGCATCAAGCCCTACATTTTCGTAGCCTTTCTACCGGGGCTTACCTTATGGATTGTGTATTTCAGAATCATGAAGATAAAGACAGCCTTTATCCGAATTTTAGTTGGGCCGGCAATTATAATTTCAGGGGTTGGACTTGCTACATTTTTATTCAGTTCGTTTAACGAATCGTTAGGCGAATACGGCTCTGTGGATAAGGCAATTAACAAAGCGGTGGTAACCAAAAACGACCTAACACGCGAGGCTTATGGAAAAAACTCATTCGACATTGGCGAGCTAGACGGTAGTGTTGGAGGCATGATAAGCAAGTTTCCGGCAGCAGTAACGGCCGGACTTTTTAGGCCCTTTCTTTGGGATGCTACAAACCCGGTAATGTTGTTTTCGGCACTTGAAAATTCGTTTCTGTTTTTTATGTTTATAAGGGTATTATTAAAGAACGGCCCACTGTTTTTTACACGTATTTTTGGTAATCCGGTATTGACTCTTTGCTTTGTATTCTCGATATTCTTTGCATTTGCATTAGGTTTGACTACCGCCAATTTTGGTGCTTTGGTACGTTATAAAATTCCGGCTATCCCCTTTTTTCTGTCTATGCTTTATGTACTTGATTTAAGCCCACAACAGTTAGAAGCATTAAAAGAAAAATCGATTCAACAGGATAACAATGAAGTGGTCGAAGCATAATTTAATTTTATTAAGCCTATCGTTTTTAGAAGGGGGAGCCCTTATGGCCAGCGAGCTCTTGAGTGCACGCATGCTGGCGCCGTATTTCGGTTCATCGGTTTTTGTATGGTCGGCGGTATTGGGCATTACTCTAGGCGCACTGGCCTTGGGGTATTATCAAGGCGGGGCACTCTCGCAAAGCGAGAAAAGAGAAAAGTTTCTGTTTTTGGCATTGCTTATCGCAGGATGCCTGTTGATGATACAACCACTAAATGCACAATGGATTTTAAGTGCCTCGGCATACCTATCGTTTTATGAAGGTGTTGCACTTTCGGCATTGGTTATCATCCTACCGCCGGTAATGTTTATGGGCATGGTTTCGCCGCTTATGGTATCAAACCTTGATCATTCTATTGAGTCGGCCGGCAAACGCGCTGGCATCGTATATACTGTTTCTACTACAGGCGGAATCGTATTTACCTTTTTATACGGATTTTATATTATTCCAGAATTCGGAATTATTATTCCCGCAATTGTAACCGGCTTTCTGCTGGCACTTTGGCCTGCTTATTTTTTGTTCAAATACGGCTGGAAGAATTCTGCCTTTTTACTACTTGCCCTCTTAGTTTCAATAGGAGGATTTTGGTTGGTGCAAAAAAACAGTGCCTCATTATATACCGTACATTATCAGAAAGAAGGCATCTTGGGCCAGGTAATGGTTACTGACATTCCGGTAGTAACAAACGCTAAAAAACACATCGAGCGTACCTTATTTGTAAATAGGATTATTCAAACATCCTACAATCCCCAAAATGATAAATTCAACGATTTTGCCTACTTCAATAACGTAGGTAAAATCATAGATCAATACGAAAAAGGATCACAAATCCTTGTGCTCGGTTTAGGCGGCGGCGTTATTGCCCGCGATGCCTATCGTAAAGGATTTTCGGTAGATGCCGTAGAACTCGATCAACGCATTATTGAGGTGGCCCAAAACTATTTTAATCTGGAATCGGGTATTCGCGTTTATTGCGACGATGCCCGTCATTACCTGAATACATGTAAAAAAAAGTACGATATCATTTTATTCGATCTCTTTAGAGGTGAAGAAACACCTGCGCATGTTTTTACCGCCGAAAGCATCGATAAAACGAAACACATTTTAAAGCCGGGCGGCTTAGTGCTCATCAATACGCACGGTTATTATAAAAACGATATTGGAAAAGGTACACGCTCGCTGTACAAAACCATGCGAGGCATGGGACTTTTTGTAAAGCTTTTTCCTACCGATAAAACTGAGGCCCAAAGTAATATGCTGTTTATAGGTACCAATGATTTAAGTGCATTTGAAGATAAAGTTCCCTCTTCCATTCAGGAACATGCCATTGAGGAGGAAGCCCTTGACCTAAAAAATGCACAAATTCTCACCGACCGACAACCGGTGCTCGACCACCTCAACCAAGAAGCTACCTTAAGCTGGCGTTTAGCCTATCAGGCCTACAACAGAAGTTTGAATAAAAGTGGATTGCCTTTGTTTAATTAATATGCGTGTGCTGAATAAGCATGCACTCGATCAAGCCCAATTTTAAACTATAAATCAAGCTGCTCGAGCGTAGCGTGCAAAACAATTATCTGCCAAATTCTGTTGTAAAAATAAGTGCGCCCCGCCTTAAATTCAGCAATGTATTTCTGAATCTTAGCCCCATCCACCAATCCATATTTTTCGCAAACCGCAAGCGATGCATATTTTTCCATCAAATACGCTAAATCGCCTGTTAGCCATTTATCGAGTGGAATACCAAACCCCCATTTGGGACGGTTAAACATGGATTGAGGAACATAATTAAACAGGATTTTCTTTAGCAGATATTTTGAGCTCCCATTTTTAATTTTTAGCGTGTGGTCGAGGTTTAAAGCAAATTCAACAATTCGGTAATCCAACAGCGGTACCCGTGTTTCGAGGCTGTATTGCATGGTCGATCGATCCACCTTACAGAGTAAA
>JBILCR010000238.1:0-4225 GCA_044353055.1 Flavobacteriales bacterium | reverse complement strand
TTGTTCAGCAAAAGCTACATCAATAGAGGCTGAAACATCGGCACGCCATCGCCCATCTGGACCAACAGGACATGTTAGATTCGGATTGAATACGGTATTGGTACCACCGGCCTGAAATGCATTTGGATACACATAAACTTGAATAATACTTGTTTCGTCGTAACCTGCAGCAATGTTTGCCAGATTTATATTGATGGTATTGTTTACCGGTGCGGGGTCGATAGTTACTTGATCATAAATTATTTGCCCATCAACTACTATAGTAATCCAATAGTCTGTTGCTGTGTTGGTTGAAGGAGGATTAAAACAATAATTATTTACCGAAACCGAAAGATTTAATGATGTTGCATTTCCTCCTGCATTATTGGGTGGTATGGTGATAAGAGCCGCATGATTAGAATTCGCCCAAAATGGAGATGTACTCTGAATAACGCTGCTCCCCGAAAAAGTTTGGACATAGTTGATAGGCTGTAGCGGTCCGCCTGTTGAGCAACAGTTAGGGCTTGATGGCAAACCGATATACTGCAGTTCAAAATTCTCAATGCCGCCGCTGCAACTGCCCGATACATCTAGTGTTAAAGGGTTAGGCGCAATATTGAAAACAGTACCAATACTAGATGCCGGACACCCTGCCAAGGTGGTTATGCTCCAATCGCAGGTGGTTTCGTTAAATTCAATGTCAACTACATCACTAAGGTTCTGAGGAATTGCCGGAAAAACCGTTACATTTTGAGTACCGCTTGAAATAACAGCCCCTGTGGATTGACAAACAATGCTCCAAGGTAAATTAACATTTATGGTATTGCAGTAATTGGTGTTCTGAAGGGTAAGCGGAACCTTAAAGTTTTTGCAATTGTTTACTGAATTTACAATGGGACCGGTAGGAGTGTTAATAGTAATTGTGGCCGGCGAAATAGAAATATTGGCTCCAAATTGAGTGGTGTTACCTGTTCCAAAATTTCCTGTAATGGGCCCCACAATAGGGGTTCCCAAAGGTTGTTGAACAGAAATAGTTCCCCCAGTTCCGTTAAATCCGTCTCCAAACGAATCAAAAACATTAAACGTATAAATGGTTCCCGTTACGGCTGGATTTAATGGTCCAACAGTTACATTAAAGTTTTGTCCATTCAACGCAACACTGCCCGCACCGCTTGCCACAACCGCTCCTGTTTGATTGCTTATCACATTCCACGAAATTTCATCAGCCCAACTTGATCCCCAATTACCCACTACATTAAATGAAATAGTACCATTACAAGCGGTATTGGCCACTTCGAGGTAATACACCTGACCGCCGCAAGCTACAGTAGGGCTGCTCGAAACAGAGGCATATTGCGGACAATTTAACGTGTTGCTTACACATGGACTAGGCGAAGTAAATGACTGGGTATAGGTGCATGTGGCATCGTCAGAAAATGCAGCGGTAATGTTGCATGAACTGCCCGTGGGCACGATACCCGGAATGGTGTAGTTAATTACTGGCGGAAACGGAGCATTATATACAACGCTCCCTCCGCAGCTTGTCGTTAAGGTTAGTGTTCCAGTGGCCGGAGGATTAAAAACCGAAACCTGACCATTTAAATCATACGTGTTTGTGCTGCTATTGCATGCAGTAGGTGTTGCTGTAACATCTGTAATACTGCAAAGTATGGCACAGTTTGTTGATGCCGTGCTGCCTGGGGCATTCGTAAAAGTTATGAAGCCAGGATCGTCAGAAAAATTAGTCAGCAAAAGAATGTAAAACTCTCCGGCTTGTGCACTGGGAATAAAAGCCTGTTCTGTTGGTGATGAAGAATAGCTGCAATCAACATTGGGTGCAGTACCCGCCGAAATTTGCGTGCAGCCATCTGCAAGCGTAGTAAACGGTCCCCACAAATTAAAGTCAACATCAATTCCAAAACCAAACTGATCTTCCTGTTCGATATCTATGGTGAGATTTCCGGGGTTTTGGATTTGAAAATAATACCAAACGGGATTGGGCGAAGTAAATAAACAATTAATGGTGCCTAGATCAGGAACACCTGTATTGTTGGGGAAATTATATACAGTACCGGTACAAAAGGGATTGGCCCCATCGCAAAAGGTACCATTTGAGGGAGGCGAGCTGCTACACGTTATATTGGCAGTCCAGCCAGTGCCGCGCACACTTCCATCCGAAGCAAAATCAAAGGTAATGCACCCCCCTATAGAGGAGGTAATGGTGCCCGGACTGTTGGTTCCACTATAAAATCCAATTATTGGCGATGCCGTATTGGGTCCGTTATATATAATTAATTCATCTAAGAATGCCTCGGTATCAAATTCGGTAAACTCAAAACTGATAAACTGACCAGGAGGAGCGCAAAAAGTAGCCACGCTGGCCTCGTTATTGGCGTAATTTGTTGATGGGCCGTTGCTGTCATAAAAAATTCCGCCGCACGCATTATTAACGGTTCCCAGCGAATTACTCATGTTGAACGTTTGAGCCCTCGCTTCAAAAAATAGATGCGACAGCGCAGTAAGGACGACTGTAAATGCAATGCGATATGACTTAATCGTCATCATTTTGCTTTATCGTCTTTTATAATTTCCTTGAAACCAGAAGGCGTTACTTCTAGAGTAATACCGGTATAATCTGAATCATTATCTGAGATACCAGGAAGAATGCGTTTGCCATAAATCTGGTGCAGTTCGGTTTCGGAGTATAACTCGATCGTTGCTGTATAGGGTGCCTTTATTTCAATTACCCTGCGTTTTGTTAGCATTCGGTGTTTATGCCAATTGGGATATTTAGAAATACACTTTTGCAGGATTTCAATGGTTTCCGCCGATGTTGAATGGATCACATAATGCTGCTTTTCATTAGTAACTGCACCTGTTGTTGTAGTTTTAGAAATGGTGTTTTGCGCATACCCACCGAAGCTATATCCCATAAATAGGGCTGCCGTCAATAAGAGGTTAAGGAAACTATTAAAAGGGAGGAGCTTATAAATGTTTTTCATAGGCATGCGAATTCAAAGTGAAATCTCTCCCACGAAACGCAATGCTTGTACTAAAAACATTAAAATAGGGTGTAGCGTTTATCATTCTAAAGACACATTCGAACCATTAACTTTATTATCAGGTATTTCGAAATTAACAATTTGGTATTGATAAATCAAACTTTCAGTGCGTTAAAGTTTTTAACAATTTTTTAGTATGCCCGCCCATGCTCATAGAAATACCCTATATCGATGAAAATTTAATTTTATAGAAAAATGGAACCTGATGCCAATGTGAATTGGGTTCAATTTTGGGAAATGGCTTTCCCCTCCCGGTTTAAAATTCGTCGTTACGAATGAAGTTTACAAGCATAAATTTTCAATGCTTATGTTTGTAAAATATTCGTTTATAAACGTTTATTAACGGTTACAGCATTCGGTTTTTCGTGACTTGTATGTGGGGAGGAGGATGGTGGCCCCCAAAAAATCGTTACCAGAAGACGGGTTTTTATTCAAAACCTATGTCCCTGTTTAATGCTCAGCTGTGTCGCTGTACTTATCCTTCCAAAGTCTTATTAAGGTTTCTTTGTGTTCGCGCTCACGAGTGTTATTTCCAGGCTCATAAAACCGCTTTCCGCTAATGCTCTCGGGCATGAATTCTTGTTCTGCAAAATTTCCTTCAAAAGCATGTGCGTACTTATAATTGGCCCCATAGCCCAAATCCTTCATCAAAGCTGTAGGAGCGTTTCGTAAATGCAATGGAATAGGAAGGTCGCCGGTTTGCCGCACAAAATCAATGGCGCCACGAATGCCCGTGTACGCTGAATTGCTTTTGGCAGAGCAGGCCAGATAAATTGCCGTTTCACCTAACACCAAATCGCATTCGGGATATCCAATTACCGATACCGCCTGAAAACACGAGGTGGCCAACATCAATGCATTAGGGTTGGCCAGTCCGATATCTTCAGAGGCCAACAATATCATGCGGCGCGCGATAAATTTAGGATCCTCACCTCCCACAATCATGCGTGCCAAGTAGTAGAGTGCCGCGTTGGGATCTGAACCGCGTATACTTTTAATGAAAGCAGAAATTATATCATAATGCTGTTCGCCCGCTTTATCATAAAATGCTAAATTATGCTGTAAAACTTGGGTTACGGTTTCATTGGTAATTTCTATCGTTTCATTCTCACTGCTTAGATTATGCACCGTAAGCTCAAAAAGGTTTAACAGTTTTCGAGCATCACCCCCCGAATAACGAATTA
>JBILCR010000237.1:0-4236 GCA_044353055.1 Flavobacteriales bacterium | reverse complement strand
CTCGGCCGCTAGACGATCGGCTTCCGCTTTTGCGGCGGCCTCTTTTTGAGCCTTTTCTTCTGCCTCTTTACGCGCCTTTGCTGCAGCCTCAGCGGCCAATCGTTCGGCTTCAGCTTTAGCCAGTGCCTCTTTACGCGCCTTTTCTTCCGCTTCTTGCTGTGCTTTTGATGTAGCTTCCTGTTCTGCTTTCGCCTTTGCCAAAGCTTCTTGTTGAGCTTTTTCTTCGGCCTCCTTCTTCGCTTTCGCAGCAGCCTCGGCTGCCAAGCGATCGGCTTCAGCTTTTGTCAGTGCCTCTTTACGGGCCTTCTCCTCGGCTTCCAAGCGGGCCTTCTCTTCAGCTTCCTTAGCAAGCTTTTCAGCCTCGGCCTTTGCGATGGCCTCCTGTCGGGCTTTCTCCTCAGCCTCCTGCCTTGCCTTTTCCTCTGCCAAACGGGCCTCACGCTCTGCTTTCTCGAGGGCCAGACGCTCTTCTAGTGCTTTTTTATCTTTCTCAGCCTGAGCGGTAGCAGCAGCCTCTCTCTCTAATCGCGCCTTCTCTTCTGCTTCCTTTCGGGCTTTAGCCGCATTTTCTGCCGCCATCGCTAAGGCTTGTTCCTCAGCGGCTTTTAGTTTTGCAGCAGCCTGACGTTCTGCCTCCAACGCTGCTAATCGCTCAGCTTCTTTGGCGGCCTCATCCACTTTTTTTTAATGAATCGGCTCGGGCAGCCTCCTCCTGCGACATGCGCTGTTCCTTGCGTTTGTAAGCTTCAACAGCTTCTGCTTGTTCTCTTTTCTGTCTTGTTGTAGCCTTTTGGAAATTCTCTTTGTAATCGAACGCTTCTATCTCCGGATCGAATGAGATAGAATACTTGTATTCAAAAGAAACCTTTTCATCCTGCTTGTGCAAATTGATTACTCCCAACTCGTTAACTTGGGCTATTTCAATCCCTATCAAATTTGCAGGAGCATATGTACTAATAGCAATTTTTGTTGGACTATGCCCCGGTCGCTCCAAAATAGCTTCACAATCGCGATTCACTCCAATTCGCAACTGAAAAATGCCTGTGACCTGATCAAATTTCAAATATTCATTTCTGCCACCACACACTAACTTGATGCTGGCATCAGCCCCCAGGGATCCATCAAAACCTCTTAATTCGCCATTAAATATTAAAAACTCTGCGGGCTCTTGTGCTTGAACCCTCACTGCACAGGATCCAAAAATCAAAAACGCAATTATGAATTTTATAAATGTTACCCTCATTTATTTTTACCCTTGAGGTATTTTCGTAGTTTGAAATACAAAACTATAAAAATAGTGCCAGCAATTGTGCGAATTAACATCGAAGCCAGGTGCTTTTTATCATATTTTATTAACGAATAAAAAGCGAGCCTTTCTCAAAAAGATAGATTTCTCATGATCGGTTACCTTGATAGATAACGCTCTCAGATCGTGCTAAAGAAAATAAATTATGCCCTCACATAATTCGCATCATTTAGAGACACCATTCCATGTGCAGCATATCCCTCAGGTAAATACGCATTAATGTTCGTTGGCATTATATTCAATCTACTTTGCGACTAATTTTGTTACGTTAACATAACGCCATTAAAGCCCGAATTGGAGCACATATTTCGCAAAAAATGATGCATGGAATATTTAATTTTAACATAACCGAAATCGATTTTTAACGTTAAACAAGGTAATTGTATGTATGCCATGTTCGACTTTTATCAACCGGTTTCAAGTTTAACGCATCTCATTGCGGGAATCATTACATTGGGAAGTGGCTATTTCCTCATTCGGCGTGGCTGGGGAAATAAATTGCGTGTTCTTTCCTTGCTCGTTTTCATGGCCGGAATTGTATTTGTGTTCATGATGAGCGGAGTTTACCACGCACTCGAGCCAGGCCTGGGAAGAGATGTGTTTCGTAGACTCGATTATGCTGCCATTTTTACGATGATTGCCGGCACGGCGACTCCGATTCACGTGATTTTGTTTCGTGGAATATGGCGCTGGGGAATGCTCATCTACCTTTGGTTTGTTGCCATTGCCGGATTATTACTTACTGTTATTTTACTCGATCAGATTCCCGAATGGCTCACCTTATCGGTGTTTATTGCCATGGGATGGTCGGCACTGATGTCGATGCTGCAAGCCTGGCGTTTGTATGGATTTCATTCCATTTCATTTGCCTTTTACGGAGGATTGGCCTACAGCTTAGGCGCGGCCATCGACTTTACACGTTCCATGGAGCTAATGCCGGGATTTATTGGGCCTCATGAGATTTTCCACGTCTTCGTAATCATCGGAGCTGCATTTCATTGGTTCTTGATTTACCGTTGGGCCAATCAACCCACGCGCAACAAAATTGTATTCATGGTAAAGGAACAGGCCGATGATAAATTGTGGGCAAGATCGGTGGGAGAATCGTATGAAATTTTTGCAACCTCACGCAAAGAATTGCGTAATAAAATTCGCGAAATGCTTAATGCGCGTGTTCATCCCCGATTGGTACCCCAAAAGGTACGTTTTCGGTTTTATAAAGACGTGGTAGTGAGCCTTCCTAAATAAATGTATCGTTGCTTATGATTGTATTTTACTCGAACTGAATTCCTTAAACACCTGTTTTTTGAATTTCAATTTATTCCTAACCTGTTAAATTGAATGCTATGTCTATTTCAATGCTCGAGTACAGCAAAATCATTCTCGAAAACGTAAGTTTCGATGCCCAACTTTTTCGTAAAGAACTCATGAAGGCGGTTAAATCGCTGGTTGATAACGACCGCGAAGAATTGCTCGTTTGGTGTATGAGCCGCTACCAATATCCCTAATCCATCTTGGTTAGATGAATTTTTAAAACGCAGAATTTCATTGAGAATTTTGTGCGGGTAATTTATTGTTTTCAATACTTTTGCCTACATTTTTGACGAATGGACAAATTCTCGTACCTCGCCGCTTCGGATCCTGCTGCTTTAGATCAGCTTTACCATCAATTCAAAGAAAATCCTGCTTCGGTAGATGCTTCCTGGGGAAGTTTTTTCGAAGGAGTTGATTTCGCTACACGTGCTTATCCCGTTAAATCGGCCAGCCTCAATGGCGAAATCCCCGAGAATGTTAGCCGCGAGTTCAAAGTTATCAACCTCATCAACGGTTACCGCAGCCGCGGACATTTGTTCACCAAAACAAATCCCGTTCGCGAGCGCCGCAAATACACGCCAACACTCGACATTCAAAATTTTGGGCTCGACAATGCCGACCTCGAAACCGTTTTTCAGGCAGGCAGCCTTATCGGAATCGGTCCTGCAAAGCTGAGTGCCATCATCAATCACCTGCAGGAAACCTATTGCCAGAGTATCGGTGTCGAATACATGTACATCCGCAATACCGAGGTGGTAGAATGGATGCAGAAGAAAATGGAAGGCTCCAGAGGCCGTTACCCCTACTCTACCGAGGAAAAGAAAGCCATCTTCGCCCGACTCAACGATGCCGTTGGCTTCGAGAGTTTTCTCGACAAGAAATTCGTAGGACAAAAACGCTTTTCGCTCGAAGGCTGCGAGGCTCTTGTCCCTGCACTCGATCATGTCATTGAGCGCGGTGCCGATTTGGGAATTCGTGAGTTTGTGATGGGCATGGCACACCGCGGCCGCCTATCGGTGTTGGCCAATATTTTCAAGAAAGATTGCAAGAGTATTTTTACCGAATTCGAAGGCAAGGAATACGATGAGGAAGAATTTTCGGGCGATGTGAAATACCACCTGGGTTATTCAACCCGCGTTAAAACCCGCGGCGGTGCCGATGTACGCATGACCCTTGCTCCCAATCCTTCACACCTCGAAGCCGTTGGTCCGGTAGTAGAAGGAATTGCCCGCGCATTTGCAGAAGAAGAACACCAAAGCGATTACGATAAAATTGCGCCCATCATCATCCACGGCGATGCCGCCATTGCCGGTCAGGGCGTGGTGTACGAAACCGTGCAGATGGCAAAGCTCGACGGCTACAAAACCGGAGGAACCATCCACATTGTGGTGAACAATCAGGTAGGATTTACTACCAATTACCTCGATGCGCGTTCGTCAATCTATTGCACCGATGTAGCCAAAGTAACGCTCAGTCCGGTGTTTCACGTAAATGCCGACGATGCCGAAGCCGTAGTTTTTGCGGTGGATTTGGCTATGGAATTCCGCCAGAAGTTTCACGGCGATGTGTTTATCGACTTGCTCGGGTACCGCAAATACGGCCACAACGAAGGCGAT
>JBILCR010000236.1:0-4238 GCA_044353055.1 Flavobacteriales bacterium | reverse complement strand
GAGGTTGAATTGTATTAATTTAAAAAACAAGGATATAAGATAATTATATCCTTAAGTTTGCACTCTTTTATTTCTACGTTCTGATGGAAAAAAATTCTAATGTTTTTTGTGTAATAATGGCGGGTGGAGCAGGAACCCGGTTTTGGCCCATGAGCCGCCAGGATCGACCGAAACAATTTTTAGACGTATTGGGAACGGGCCGAACCTTGCTTCAGCTTACATACGACAGGTTTAGTAAAATTATTCCTGCCGAAAACATCTTAATTGTGACCAGTGCCATTTACCGCAATTTGGTAGAAGAGCAAATACCGGGCATCAACAAAAATGCCCTTCTGCTGGAGCCCATGCGCAGAAACACAGCTCCTTGTATTGCTTATGCCACACAAAAAGTATTAAAGCGTAACCCATTAGCTAGCATTGTGGTTGCACCATCAGACCATCTTATTTTACAGGAGGATATATTTATAGAGCAAGTTTTAAAGGGTGTTCGGCATTGTGAAACAGAACAATCTATTGTTACACTGGGAATACGGCCCAGCAGGCCTGATACGGGTTATGGATACATTCAATTCATTCAAAGCGATACCTCAGAGGATGTTTTTAAGGTGAAAACATTTACAGAAAAACCCAATCTAGAGCTTGCAAAATCCTTTATCTCATCAGGAGAGTTTTTGTGGAATTCGGGCCTTTTCATCACCTCTGCATCCGTTATGAATTTGGCGTTTAAGAGACACCTCCCCGATATGCACCAAATTTTTGAGTCGGGTAAAGATGATTTAGATACCGATAGGGAGAAACTTTTTCTGGATCAGGCTTATACACAATGTACCAATATTTCCATTGACTACGGAATTATTGAAAAGGCGTCAAATGTTTCAGTAATACCCTCTGAGTTTGGCTGGAGTGATTTAGGAACATGGGGCTCGCTTTACGAAAATATGAGTCATGACGCATCTGCAAATGCCGTTGTGGGCAAGAAAACAATCATAAGCAATACTAAAAACAGCATAGTACATCTGCCTAAGGATAAAGTAGCCGTAATTCATGGCATTGAAAATTGCATAATTGCAGAGTCTGATGGTATTCTTCTCGTGTGTCGTAAAGATGCGGAACAAGACATACGACAATTGGTGAATCAGGTAAAAGTGGAGTTTGGAGAAGGGTATATTTAGTGTTTTTAAATAGCTATTGAAAAGCTATAAATACCGTGGTTTATAGCATCAATAAAATCCATAACTGTAGGTTGAAATAAAGCTAGTTTTTATACTTTACGAAAGAACAGGGGGGGCCAAAAACAAAATAGCCGGCTATTGCCGGCTATTTTGTGTAAGCGTGGAGGTTAAACAAAAGGGAGACTAGAACTCCCACAAATCGTGTTCGAAGTTAATAATATCTTCTTTAATTCGGTTCGATTCCATCAATGCATCCATACCGAGTTTGTATTCGTTTATTTTGCGGTCGTAAACATTTTCCTCTTTAGTAATGTAGCTGCTAAATTGGCGTTTCCAAAATATGTCATCGAACGAACGGCGCTCTTGTGGGTTTTGACGGTTAAATACATCTTGCTTTGCAAGAGATTTTCTAGCTTCTGGGAAATATACCCAAAATAGGGTGCTAAACCCTTTAACTTCACCCGTGGCAGCATCAATTTTATCGATAGGAAAACCAATTCCCAAAATTCTAACGTCAAGAACCGAACGTTGCTTGTCGAAAAACCACTCCTCTTTAAGCCATACTTTTTTAATTGAGCTTAATTTAATGGGCGAAGGTGGTGCCTTAACGGGTGGCTCATCTATACCATCGCCATCAAGGTCTCCTACATTAACTTCTATAGAATCTCCGGGAGTAATTTTCTTGTTGATCTCGGCAGGGGTTAGGTATTCGCTGAAATTATCATCTGCGTAAGCAGGAATATCAGCATTTACAACTACATCACGAAACAACAGGCTAGTTAAACTTAATAAGCCGTTAACTTCTTCGTCAAGTGGGTAATAAAGAGGGAGATTGATTTTTTCACGCAAATCAATTTCCCTCCAAACACGTTTTCTCCAAATAACATCTGCTTCCCTAACTGGGGTATAAGGAATAGGTTGGCGGGTTCGAATATGTCCGCGACCAACAATTCCGTCCGCGCGCTCTCTCTTGGCGTCAAGAACACTCTGTGAAAATACAGTTCCTCCAATGAAGACGCTTAGTGATAACAAGAAAAACAGACTACGCATAATACAGATGTTTAAATGGTTAAAAATTATTTGAGCCTGAAAGAAGCGTTAAGTGTACGAACCACTTGGTCCGGCCCTTTTACTTTAATTCCAGTAAGATAAACTTTTCCATTAGGCTTAGCCTTATTTAACAAACTTAAAGCTTTGTCGTTTAGGCGATTGCCAGTAATTTCTGCCTCTTCGATTCCGCCACCTTTTTGCTGAACCTCAAATGTGTATGAAAGCACCTGGAATGCTGCTTTGAATACAAAGTCATCAGGTAATGCAGCAGATAAGAAAGGGGCTGCTTTAATAGTAGCAATACCAATACCATCGCCAGGTTTTGCACCTGCAAAAGTAGGAGTTGGGTCTGGAAGTTTCTTAGCACGGAATTTAGGAGCGCCCATATTCATCGCTCCACCGCCATCTGCTTTACGAACAGAGACCGATACGGCACATTCTCCGGGTGAAGTGACTCTTGCAGTATACATACCGCTACCCGATTTGGTTAAAGAGCCTCCGCATCCTTGAATGGTTGCATCTATTTTATCGGGTGAAGAACCGGGTACTGAAATTGAAACCGGATTATCTACACCAATATAGAATACCTGCATTTGTGTTGGCGAAACTACCGCCATAGGTTTAACAGCAGTGTAGGTAAACTCTTTCTCAGAGGTTTCAGGATTACCTTCGGCATTAGTAAACCGAACGGATGCCCTAACCGTTTGTTCTCCTTCACTAGAAGGGCGAGATCGGAATACAACAAATCCATTTTCGTCAACTTCTGAAACTTTGCCGCCATTTACTGTAACATCAGGAATAGATGAAGAGTTAAGAGCCGCCACGAAAATTTTAGCGGTAAACTCCTCGCCAATAGCAACTACGTTGGCAGAAGGCACTAACTGCGCAGCAAGTTTGTCGACTTTAATAGTTTTTGCGCCAATGGATTTAAACAACTCATTTAGAACGGTGCCTTCAGCATTGCGAATTTCTGTTTGAAGTTGCGATAAAACTACGATTTGTGCAGCAATAGGAAGATGGTAAAACTTTTCTGTTTCCCAAGTCACGTTTTCAGTACCCTTTTTCGGGGGATCATCCGTTTTAAGACCAAGGTTTGTAGTCTTTTTAACAGACTCAGGAAGAATAGAAACTAAGTTCTTTTTAAATTCTATGAGTTTGTTTTTAAGCTCAGTAGCCTTACCTTTTGACCCTACAGTTCCGTCGCCGCACATGATACGGGTAGAATTGTCGTACTTATCCTTATTTTGAACATTTGCAAGGCTATCTAAAATTTTAGCAGCCGCTTCAGGAGCTATTTGATCCTCGATAGCAATAAGTTCCTTTTTAAGGTTAGCAATATATTCATGGGTTTCTTGGGCCCATTTTTTTAGTTTACGCGATGACTCAACAGCCACTTTCGCTCTAACCGGATCTGTTGAAAGTTGAGCTTCTAACGAAGAGTAGAGGAGTGCGTTATTGGTTTTGAAATTTTTATCGGTCTGTACAAGACCGTTATTTACTACTACAAATGCATCGAGAATTTCTTTGGATACGTTAAGCGCCAGAAGCGCAGTAAGCACCAAGTACATCATCCCAATCATTTTTTGCCTGGGCGTTTCTTTTCCACCTGCCATTTTCTAAAATGATTAAAAGGTTATTTTATGAGATGATTACTGGTTAACGATTGATGTTCATTGCGCTCAACATGTTACCATAAATGGTATTGAGAGATGAAAGATTGCTGGTGAGCTGAGACATTTCCTCTTTGTAACGCTTAGTATCGTTAACTGAATCGTTGAGATTGCTCATAAGCTGCTCAATACCATCGTAGAAGCGACTAGAAGCCTGTGAATGTTGTTCTGCTCCGCGAAGCTGTAACTCGTATACAGAATTGAGTTCTGAAAGATTTTTAGAAACTCGCTGCAGCTGCTCGCCATAGCTTTGACCATCAGCATTGGTAAGAGTCATGCTGTCTAACGATTCAGAGGCTTTTACATAACGCTCTGCCAAGGTTCCTACCTGAGTTGAAGCCGAGCG
>JBILCR010000235.1:0-4253 GCA_044353055.1 Flavobacteriales bacterium | reverse complement strand
TTTTAGTCAGGTTTTACTTCGAAAAACCATAGAATTGAAAAACTCACAGATGCCGCTATCTCGCTGGTATTTTCGGATTGCTCTGGTTTTGACAATTTGTTTTTTTCCTTTTTTTATAATACTGACAACTTCAGGTGTTGAAGTGTTTCAGTTTATTTTTGGAGCGGAATGGGGAAAATCGGGTTTGTTCGCAACTATTCTTGCGGGATCGTACTACATGCGTTTCGTTGTTGCTCCTTTAAGTAGCGTTTTTCCAGCTTTAGAGAAAGTAAAGATTTCTGGTGGGTGGCAGATTTTTTACTCCGTGGTACTAGGAAGCCTTATCTTTTTGAAAGGCCTCGATGTTGAGCAGTTTTTATATGTGTTATTAATTGCCGAAATTATTTCTTACTCGGTATATTTGATTTTGATAATTCAAACCATCCGCCGCTTCGATAATGCTCTTGTTGCATAAAGTGCTACATTTAATACGACACCGTGAATTATTGATAATTCATTGTGTCTTCACGTCCTTTTTATTTATAGGACTTTTTGACTATTCAGGAACTCGACACCTTCACTTTGTTCTAATCTATTTATCTACGTTTTTGCTTATTTCGTGGGTGTTAAATCGCTATTTAAAATCTAGATTTCTTAGCGCATTTAGCCATTTCCAATTCAATTTAAATTGGGAATCGAAACTTCAAAATTTGCTATTGTTTTCCTCTTTCATATTTATTGGAATACACTTCTTAAGCATAGGTAAAATTCCGATCTATGAATGCTGGCAAAAAACAGATATTCTCGAAACAGCTCTATTACGCCAGTCCATTACTGAGGATGGCAGCACTTGGATTAATTACGGGTCAAGTTTTTTAGTGAAAGGAATTTTACCCTTTATCTTATTGATGCTGTTGATTCAAAAGAATTGGGTTGGGTTTGTCTTGATGCTGTTCTTATCGATTTTTTATGAGATCAATTTACTTCAAAAAAATTATTTTCTCTTGTTGCTTTCGCCGGTTATTCTTTATTCACTATTTCAGCGAAAATGGATACAAGCAGGTGCATTGAGTTTTTTGGTTATAGCGGGCGTGTATGTATTGATTTATGCTGCAAATCCAGAACTAAGAGAAATTCATCCAAGTAGGGACACTAAAACAGAAGTAATACATAAACCTAAAGACGAATTCAAATCCTTTCAAGCCGGATCAAGTGGTATTATAAACCGGATATTCATAGTTCCTGGTAAGGTGGTTGGCTTGTGGTTTAATAACATACCTTCAAAATACCCTTTTCTGTATGGAAACGGTTATAGTTTTATTGCAAAGTTGCGGCATGTTCCTTTGGTCGAATATTCGAATGATTTATATGCCGAATTGTATCCGCAATATGCAGCAGATGGATTAAGGGGCTCTGTGAACACCGCAAGTTTTATGTACGATTATGCCAATTTTGGGGTTTGGGGTTTGTTGCTTTCCGGCGCGGTAATGGCTTTTTGGCTGTTTTTGTTGCAAGGGGTATTTCCTAATATGAAAATTCTGTTTATACTTAATTTATTTCCGATATTAATGCTTACCTCTACTTCATTACTTACTCTTTTATTTTCAGGGGGATGGTTGCTGACGGTCCTGTTGTATTTATTATTTAAACGAAAATTCAATACGGTTTTGTAATGTGCGGTATCTCAGGAATTATTGATAAAGAAAACAAGCACGTATCGAGTGTCGACCTCGAAAAAATGACCGATGATATTAAGCATCGCGGACCTGATGGTTTTGGTTATTTTTATGATAATTCGATTGGTTTGGGCCATAGAAGGTTAGCAATACTGGATCTAAGTGAATCGGGGAAGCAGCCCATGACACGTTCTGAACGGTGGACTATGGTATATAACGGCGAAGTTTATAATTACCTTGAAATCCGCGAAGAATTGGTGCAGCATGGTTTTTCGTTTTCGTCTGAAACAGACAGTGAAGTTATATTGGCAGCATACGCATTTTGGGGCGAAGAATGTGTAACCAAATTCAACGGAATGTGGGCTTTTGCCATTTATGACAAAGTTGAACAAACGCTCTTTTGCAGCCGCGACCGCTTTGGTGTAAAACCGTTTTATTTTACAGAAAACGAATCGTCTTTTGCCTTTGGATCAGAAATAAAACAACTCTTACATTTTTTAAAAATACGAAAGGTAAATACAGCGGTAATGATCAATTACCTTGTGCTTGGTCTTGAAAATTATACTGATGAAACGTTTTTCGAAGGTGTATATGAACTCAAACCTTCTCATAATTTAGTTTACTCACTTAATACACACGAAAAAAAAATTTACAGGTATTACTCTATTTCAATAGACAATAAACTGGAAACATTAAGTCTCGATGAGTCTGTAAACCATTGGTCAAGTGAATTTAAACGATCTGTATCTTACCGCCTCCGAAGTGACGTAGAAGTAGGAACCTGTTTAAGTGGAGGACTCGACAGTTCGGCGGTAGCTTCTGTTGCAGCAGAAATTACGGCAATCAATAAAGGACCACAATTTTCTGCCTTTACAGCACAATCGCTCGATTCAAAGCGTGATGAAACTACATATGCTAAAAGTGTAGCGTCGCACTGTAATTTGAAATGGCACACAGTAAAACCGAAAACAGATGATTTTTTTGCAGAAATAGACCAGATTATTCACTTGCAAGAAGAACCATTTGGTTCGCCATCTATTGTAATGCAATACTTTGTGATGCAGCTTGTGCACAAAGCAGGTCTGAAAGTACTGTTAGACGGTCAGGGAGGAGATGAAACACTTTTGGGATATGAACGCTATTACCCGGCATATTTTCTTTTACAGAGTCCAATTAAATTTCCTGGAAGTATTCTATCCGCAAGCAGGCACTCAAAACTTAGTCTATTTAAATTGTTACAATACTATGCATACTTCACTTCTGCTAAACTGAGAATTAAACGTCAAAAGAAACGCTGGGAGTTTATTAAAAAGCAGTATTTACAACTTGTTGACGAAAACTTGGTAAAGCACATTGCCGAAAGCTATAAAGACATTAAAAAGCTGCAAATAACAGAATTGAGTAAAACACAATTACCGCATTTGTTAAAATATGAAGACCGCAATTCTATGCACTTTTCGATAGAAACGCGTTTACCCTTTTTAGATTTTAAACTTGTTGAAGCATCCTTATCGATTAACAACGATTTTAAAATTCATAAAGGTTGGACAAAATATATTTTAAGAGAAGCCATAAAATCTAAGTTACCCTCGGAGATTGTTTGGCGTAAAAACAAAGTAGGATTTGAAGCTCCAGTTAATCAGTGGTTAACAAATAAAGAGTATTTTCATTCTGAAATTAAGAATTCAGTCTTTCTGAGAAATTTCATGAGTTTTGAAAATTTACATTATTTAGATGATAATGCTATTTGGAAATTATTCAATGTTGCGCGTTGGGCAAAACTTTATAATGTAGATTTTCATTGATGAATAAGATAGAAAACCGTATAAAAGTTTGCCATTTTACATCAGCCCATCAATGGAATGACGTTAGAATATTTTTAAAAGAATGCAAATCGTTGGCTGCGGCTGGCTATGAAGTATATCTTGTTCATTCGGGCAATAAAAGCGGTGTTGAAGAAGGGGTTCATATTTGGGGTATTGGCCACAGCAATACGTCGCGGTTTTCTAGAATGGTGCAAACAGCTGCCAAGGTTTACAAGAAGGCACTCGAATGCGATGCCGACATTTATCACTTTCACGATCCGGAACTTCTGCGTTTTGTTGGCAAATTTAAAGAGAAGAAAAAAAAGATTATTTACGATGTACACGAAGATGTTCCTCGACAAATTTTAGGAAAATACTGGATTCCCAAATTTTTGAGAAAACTTGTTGCCACGTTATTTGAGACCTATGAAAATCGGCAGGCAAGAAAAACAGATTTAATTGTTGCCGCCACGCCATTTATAAGAAGCCGATTTTCAAATCAAAATATAAAAACCATCGATGTTTGCAATTATCCGATTTTAAGTGAGTTCAACGATTATTCGAAAGTACGAGTTAAAAATAAGGTCTGCTATATTGGGGCACTTACCGAAATTAGAGGTATAAAAGAGATCGTTCAAGCTGTTGAAGGAACATCTATTGAATTGCACCTTGCTGGTAAATTTTCGCCTGATAGTTTTAGAGAAGAACTAAAATTACTCAAGGGATGGAGCAACGTTGTAGAACGTGGCTTTTTAAACCGACTCGAAGTTGCAGAGCTAGTGGCTACATCAGA
>JBILCR010000234.1:0-4256 GCA_044353055.1 Flavobacteriales bacterium | reverse complement strand
GTACTTTTTCTGGGTAACGAGCGCATGAAGGTCCAAAGGTTGTTTCCGCTATATAAATGTCATCTCCTGTTCCGTTATGAATCGGGTATGCAAATTTTAAGGTAATTTCTCCACCGAATCCGAGCGCAACAAAATTATAACTGTTCGAAGCTGTTGGTACATCACTGTCTTCTGGTGCTCCTAGAGCATTGGTTAAAATTTGACGTGCAGGATCAATGGGCGTAAGTAAGTCGTTGGTAGTTCCAGGAATATAGCTGATAACTTCAGCGGCTGCACAGGCTGGTGCAGGAGAAGGGTTAGTAACTACTGTAGTATCAGCGCTAGTATCATCATTGCCGCCATCAGTATCGTCGTTGTCATCATCTGAATCGTCGTTGTCATCGTCAGAATCGTCGTTGTCATCATCTGAATCATCATTGTCTGAATCATCATTGTCATCGTCTGAATCGTCATTGTCATCATCTGAATCATCATTGTCATCGTCGGAATCGTCGTTGTCGTCATCAGCATCATCGTTCGGATCTTCGTCGCTATGAGCTTCCTCTGTAACGCAAGCTCCAATAACGTCGCCGTGAGCTAAATGTGCAGTCAAAGCGGCTTGCGATACTGTAATCGTAATGGAGCCATTGCCGGTTTGATGGCAAATGGTTACCATTTGATTTCCGTTGCCACCTCCTTGTGAGAGCATAACGGGTGCGCTTGAGTTACTGAAGCGGCTGCTTTGAGCAATTAATGCTTCGTTTGCATTAAAAATAAGCAGTAAAACAGCTATTAAAACTGTGATTGGGTTTTTCATGTTTTTAAGATTAGGATTTATCATGGTTACTTCAATGAGCCTATTTAGGTTTCATTCTTACATTAAAAAATAACAATAAAAACATGGAAAATATCATAATAGACACAAAATCAGTTCCATAAAAATATTGGTCTGTGCTATGGTTTTAAATTCTTACATCATTTATTGAATTCTAACATTATATTCTCTAGGATTGATTTATTTTGATGTATGATGAGGTTCCTGATTTTAGTTGTTTTAACATCCCTTCACATTTGCGCAAATGCCCAGTATCCTGCAGCGGTGTATCAATTAGAGAAGCAACAGAGGCAAAATGATAGTTTAGAGGGTGTGCTTTCCGAAAAAATTGAGGTTGAAAAATGTAAGTATTGGATGCAGCGACTATCATCGGAAATGCTACCTGCAGGAGTTTCAATTAATGAGGTGGTTCAGCATCGATTAATGCTGCTACAATACAGCGAAGCCCATGAACAAGCGTTGTGGGTGGCGCATGTTATTGCTCCTGAGGTAGGTAGAGGTATGCATGGACGTTCCAACGATTTTCGTCCCGATCCACTGGTTAAAACCGGCACCTGTACCGATCGCGATTATTTTATTCGCGATACGCTATCCGATGGGAAAATTAAATACGATGGCTTTGGCTACGACCGCGGACATTTGGCTCCTTCTGCCGATTTTAGGTGGTCGGCAACGGCCTTATCGGAAAGTTTTTTCTATTCGAATATGTCGCCCCAAAAGCCCGAATTCAACAGAGATTCATGGGCTAAACTCGAAGACCGCTTTAGATTTTATGTAGAAAGCACGCAACGTGCCTTATTTGTATTTACCGGACCGCTGCTGCGGGATGATCTTCCAAAAATGGAACGGTCCGAAAATAAACCCAGTATACCGGTATACTATTATAAAATTGGCTACGATCCACAGAAAGAATTTATGGCCGCTTTTTTAATGCCCAACAAACGTTGTGAGCAAGCGTTCGATGCCTATTCCATTACGGTTGACAGTTTAGAGGCATTAACCGGTATCGATTTTTTTTCGTCTTTACCCGATGCGCTCGAAAACCGCCTCGAGGGTATGATTGATGTAAAGCCGTTTTTAAACTTACGCGAACAAGCCGATGTTAAAGCGCTGGAGGCCACAGAACTTCCCCGTAATCATTTTAACACGGCTCAGGCGAAATATTACAGTGGTAAAAACGAAGAAATAACGGTTTGCGGAACAGTGGTCAGTACCAAAAAGTCGTCGAAGGGAAATGTTTTTCTGAATCTTGACAAATCCTTTCCCAATCAGGTCTTTACGGTGAGTATTTTTAAAGACCGTCTCATTCATTTTTCGTATGCTCCTGAGGAATATTGGAGCGGGAAAACGGTATGTGTAACCGGTAAGGTTAGCGATTTCAACGGAGTTCCATCCATGATGCTCGAGAACGAAAATGCCATAAGGCTTTACGAAGATGATGAGCCTTAATCATATCTGCATAGACCAAAGATTCTGGGAGGCCGATTAATCTGTAAACCTATAATTATACTATAATAGCTTTCCAACATGGAGAAACCTATTATGAGCTGTAGGCAATTACCTTAGAAAAGTCCGTTGATTTCGGCGTCGATGCGATTAATAATTTCGCCCAGATGCTCGGGGTTTTCAGAGAACTTATTTTCATCTACATCGATGATGAGCAGCTTGCCGTGCGTGTAATTCGAAATCCAAGCCTCGTAGCGCTCGTTTAAGCGTTTAAGATAATCGAGTCTGATGGAATTTTCGTAATCGCGTCCGCGTTTCTGAATTTGGTTAACCAAGGTTGGAACCGAAGCCCTAAGATAAATGAGTAAATCGGGCGGGGCTATGAAGCTGGCCATGAGGTTGAACAGCGTAAAGTAATTTTCGAAATCGCGTGTTGTCATCAGGCCCATGGCGTGAAGATTGGGCGCAAAGATGTAGGCATCTTCGTAAATGGTTCGATCCTGAATTACTTTTTTACCGCTTTTGTGTATTTCGTTTACTTGATTAAAGCGGCTATTTAAAAAGTAGATTTGCAGGTTGAACGACCAACGCTGCATGTCTTCATAAAAATCGTTGAGGTAAGGATTTTCGTCCGCATCCTCAAAATGCGGAACCCAATTATAATGTTTTGATAGCAGGGATGTAAGCGTTGTTTTCCCCGAACCTATATTACCGGCAATAGCTACGTGCATAAATTCTTAAATGAGCCACCTAAAATACACCGATTCAACAAAATCAGAAACGAAAAACTAAGAAATTAATGAGCATGTAAAGCGTTAATTACCAGTGTATAATAATGAAGAAAGCTGGTTTTCGTCAAAAATTTCACAGGCAATGTCTTGTAAATTCTTCGCGCTTATCGCATCTATTTTTGTGGCAATTTCCTCAAAGGTGTCGATACGGTTAAACAAAAGGTAAGTTTTTGCAAAGCCGAGCATTAGGGCGTTATTGCTTTCCTGTGCCATTGCAATTTGTCCTTTGAGTTGGTTTTGGGCCTTTTGAAGCTGCAAGCTGCTTAAAGGCACATCCCTCAGTTTTTTTAATTCTTTATACACCAAATCGCGGCAACGTTCTACACTCGACGCTTCGGTACCTAAGTAGATGCTCCACAGGCCTGTATCGGAATAAATGGCATAAGACGAATCGATGGCATAGGTAAAGCCATATTTTTCGCGGATCGAAAGGTTGAGGCGGCTGCTCATGCCCGGTCCACCCAACAAATTGTTCAAGAGAATGAGCGCAGTTCTTTTTGTATCGCGCACGCCATAGGCCGGAGCTCCCAATACCAAATGCGCCTGATGGTTTTTACGTTTTACCGTATGGTGCAAAGGCGTATATCCTGTAGGGGTTTTTCTTGTAAAGCTTCGGTTGTTTACCTCAATTTGCTCTAGTGTTTTATGAAGCAGTGATCGTACTTTTTTCTCGGTGTAAGGCCCAACCAGAGACAATACCATGTGGTCGGTATTCCAGCATCTTTGAGTAAAGGCAAATAAATCTTCACGTTTAAATGCATTAAGATGACCCACCGTACCCAATATATCGTGTCCTAGCGGATGGTTCTGGTAGATTTGATCTTCAAATCGATCGTAAATTTCTTCCGAAGGATTGTCTTTATATGCCAAAATCTCATCAGTAATCACCGATTTTTCCTTCGCAATTTCCTTTTCAGGAAAGCTCGATCTGAAGGCCATATCGGTAAGCAACTCAAGAGCACGCTCCAAATGTGGACTCAAGAACGAGCTGTATATGCAGGTTTCTTCTTTTGTGGTGTATGCATTAAGTTCACCCCCCACATCTTCCATGCGGCTGAGTATGTGGTACGATTTACGTTTTTGGGTACCTTTAAAAACACAATGCTCAATGTAGTGCGCAATTCCGTGCTCGTTTGAGTTTTCGTCGCGGCTGCCGGTGTTTATGAGCAATCCACAATGCGCCACATTACTTTCGGCAGGCAAAA
>JBILCR010000423.1:0-4278 GCA_044353055.1 Flavobacteriales bacterium | reverse complement strand
CCAGTGATTGGAACCGGCATCTGGAGCATCATTTCTGGAAGCGCTACCATTGATAATCAAAATAACCCCGCTGAGGTTATTAATGGCTTAAGTCCAGGAGTTAATATCCTGTTATGGACAGTTACAAACGGAGCCTGCACGCCCAGTACCGATACGGTAAACATTGTTGTTGATGAAAATCCATTAACTCCCAATGCGGGGAGCGATCAAAACGTGTGTGCTACTTCTGCACCGTTAAGCGCAAATCCTTTTAGCAACGGGTTTTGGCAAGTTATTTCGGGCACCGGTATATTTTCTGACACCACGTTGGCCAGCATTACCGTTACAGGCTTGTCGGTGGGACAAAATGTTTTTCGCTGGAATATTACTAACGGCAGTTGTGTAGCATTTGATGAGGTAGTAATTGTGCGCAGTGTTCCTCCTGATCTCGCTAATGCCGGTACCGATGCTTTTATATGCGAAGGAAACTCTGTTTTACTTAATGCTAATAATCCGGTTATAGGAACCGGCTCCTGGGTACTATCTTCTGGTTCAGGATTATTTAATGACATCACGCTTTCCAATGCATCCTTTACCGGGACTTCTTCCGGAAGCGCACTGCTCATTTGGAGCATTGAAAACTTCAGCTGCCCTGTATCAGTTGATAGCGTTTTAATTACGGTAAATCAACCGCCATCGTCAGCATTAGCAGGTGTTGATGCGGCAATTTGTGGCGACAGCTTACAGCTTAATGCAAATCCGCCATCACAAGGATCCGGGATATGGAGTTTGGTAAGCGGTAATGCGACCATCGTAAATCCAAGTGCTCCTAACTCGGATGTAATAGGAATTGCTCCGGGAATAATCATACTACAGTGGACCGTTTCTTCGGAAGGCTGCGCATCTGACAGCAGTCAAATTAATATCAATGCATTTACCCCGCCTGAGCTTAGCGATGCCGGCAGCGATATAATTGTTTGTTCCGATACCGCTCTTTTACAGGGCAATGTGCCTATTTCGGGAACGGGTAATTGGTCGGTTATAGTTGGTAGCGGCACGTTTGCTGATGCCGCTAACCCGACTACTTCGGTAGATGGCATTGGAAATGGTGTAAACGTATATCAGTGGACGGTTACAAACGGTGTATGTCCGCCTTCAAGCGATCAGGTGGTCATACAACGCGATTCATTGTTTGTAGTTTCTGATGCCGGCGATGATATAAATATCTGTGGAACCGATTCGGCACAATTGCAAGCCTCTAGCCCCTTCCCCGCAACCGGCGTTTGGTCTCTTGTTTCGGGCAGTGCAACTATTGTGGACTCATTGAGTCCAAGCACCGTTGTTACTAATATAGCTAGCCCTACAACTGTTTTGCGTTGGACTGTAACAACAGGCAATTGTCCGCCGAGTTTTGATGATGTTGTAATTTCTATTGATGCGCCGCCTTCTACAGCAAGCGCCGGCACCGATACCATTTTGTGTACGAGCACATTTGCATTAAACGCAAATGTACCTGAGATTGGAACAGGCATTTGGAGTTTGGCTTCGGGCAGCGGAGTTGTTTTGGATGCGGCTAACCCTTCAAGCGGCGTAACCGGGCTTACCGCCGGTAACACAATTCTTGTTTGGACCATCAGCAATGGTGCTTGTTCCAGCGAAAGCGATTCCATCACAATAACCATTTCCCAAGAGCCTATCGATCCTAATGGCGGCCCCGACTTAAGTATTTGTTCCGATACCTCTATATTATCAGCAGCCATACCGTCCGTTGGAACGGGAGTTTGGGCAGTGGTTTCGGGCGATGTTGTTTTGGAAGATAGTCTTTCGCCTACATCAGCAATTACGGTTAATGTCCCCGGAATATCGGTTTTAACGTGGACCGTTAGTAACGGAAGCTGTGTGGCCTCAGACACTGTAGAGATTGTTCGTTCCTTGCCGCCCGATAGCGCATTTGCTGGAACAGATGCCCTGGTTTGCGATTCGGCAACATTACTTAATGCTATAACACCAAATATCGGAGCCGGACAATGGTCAATATTAAGCGGTAACGGGATTTTTTCTGATGCTGGCGACGCTCAAACCTCAGTAACAGGGTTAGCTCAGGGAATCAACGTTTTCGTTTGGACGGTTTCTAACGGAGCCTGCACGCCCAATACCGATCAAATTACCATAACACGTATAACACCCCCCGACAGTGTATTTGCCGGCGACAACCAGTCTATTTGTGCCGATACGGCCACACTTGACGCCCTTGCTCCTTCCTTGGGCGAAGGGCTCTGGAGCATTGTGAGCGGAGTGGCTACCCTCGAAAACCCAGCAGATAACAGCTCTTCCCTAAATACTATCGCTGTGGGAACCGTTGTGATGCGCTGGACCGTAAGAGTGGAAGGATGCAGTGACGTATTTGACGAGGTAAGCATTACCCGTAGCGCCCTGCCCGATTTGGCTAGTGTAGGAAATGATTTGGTCGCCTGCAGTCAGCCTGTTGTTTTAACTGCGAATCAGCCTTCCATCGGAACAGGCTCATGGTTGGTGGTTTCTGGAAATGCCGTAGTAGATAATCCTGCCGAAAATCAAACGTTTGCATCAGGCTTAAATCTTGGGAACAATGTTTTTGAATGGCGCATCGTAAACGGAACTTGTCCTCCGTCAACCGATCAAATCACCATTACATTAGGCGATACGGCCTTTGCCGGCAATGATATTTTTAGTTGCGACAGCATGATTAGCCTATCGGCAAATGTGCCGCAGATTGGCTTGGGCGTCTGGTCGGTGCTTGAAGGTTCTGTAACTATTGCAGACAGCAGCAACGCCAATACAAACGTGCAAATATTGACCGATGAACCGGTAACACTTTTATGGACCGTCTCAGGTGGCGTATGCGCCGACAGTACCGACACGCTAAATATTATTCGTTTTTGTAATGAACCGCCTGTAATATTTAACGACTCCATTTTGTTGTTGGAGGATTCGGTTTGGACCGGGAATTTATTTGATAACGGCGATAATGATCCGGATGGATCCATTTTAGTAGCCGACACCAACTTGGTTCTGGCGCCTCAACATGGCACACTGAATGTTAACTCGGATGGCAGCTTTACCTACATACCAAATGAAAATTATTATGGGCCCGATACGGCAATAGTGGCGGTATGCGATAGCGCATTGGTTCCACCTGGACAATGCGGCTTTGATACGCTGTTTATTGTCGTTCAACCCGTGAACGACACCCCTGATGTAGCGAACGAAACCTACACGGCTCCGGTTGATACAACAATTAGCGGCAATGTTCTTGAAAACGACTCCGATCCTATTGAAAATACTAGTATGTCGAGCAGTACCACTCTCATTCAGGGTGCTACCAACGGGGTGTTTATTGTAGATTCAGAAGGCAATTTCACCTATACACCCAATCCTGGATTTAGTGGGGCTGATACCATAATTGTATCGGTGTGCGATTCGGGATTCCCATTACCCGAAATATGCCTGCCCGATACCGTGTTTATCTTCATCAACGATACGATAAACGATCCGCCAGAAATAGGAAACGATTCTCTAGTTACGTTTGAGGATCAAAGCTTACAAAGCAACTTCCTTCAAAACGACTTCGATCCCGACGGCACAACACTCATAGCAGATACTGTAGCCGTTACTGGACCTAATCATGGAAGCATTGATATAAATCCGGATGGAACGTTTACCTACATCCCCGATTCTAACTATTATGGATTAGACACCATAATTGTTAATGTATGTGACCAGGGTATCCCACTTCCCGAAATTTGTGCGCCCGACACCATTATCATTTTGGTTCTACCGGTTAACGATCCCCCTTTAATTGAAAATGAGTATGAAAGCATCTCGCTCGGCGACACGCTCACCGGTAATATATTAATTAACGACTCCGATCTTGAGACCCAGCTTAATGCCGACACCCTTTTAATTGACGGCCCAAACAATGGAACCTTCACATTAAATTCTGATGGCTCGTATACCTATATTCCCGAGGATGGATTTACAGGCATTGATACTATTGTAATTGCCGTTTGTGACTCGGGCTTCCCGCTACCCGAACTCTGCACTAATGATACCCTTTTCATTACCATTGGATCGGTAACATGGACGGTTGATGCCGGTGTGGACCAAAACATTTGTTCCTTCTCAGCCGTTTTGAGCGGTTCGGTTCCTCCTGCAGGCGGTAGCGGAACGTGGACCCAAATAGAGGGCTCAGGTATAATTATCGACAGCAGCGCAAACATTACTTCAGTAAACGGACTTGCGCTCGACACCAATGTTTTT
>JBILCR010000233.1:0-4298 GCA_044353055.1 Flavobacteriales bacterium | reverse complement strand
CCCCAGCATTTGCGTAGCAAGCCGCAATAATTTTCGCCCCGAAGAGGCTAGCCCGAAAGAAATCAACACTTTATAAATATTCTTCTGTTGCTGCATTGCAGCCATCCTTTCTGCTTTTCGATCCCTATAAATAAATTCAATAAAACTGAGGCTTGGTCCCGTCATAAAAGTGGTAAAAAGCGCCATGATAACGAGCATAGCAAATATCTGTGGATTCAGAATACCGAGATCGAAACCAATATTCAATACAATGAGCTCCATCAGGCCGCGTGTATTCATCAATGCACCAAGACTCAAGCTATCTTTCCATGTGTTTTTTTGGATTCTTGCGGCCAGAAATGCGCCAATAAACTTTCCGGTTACGGCAACGGCAATGATTAAGGCGCAGGTAATCCAAGCAGTGGAATCGCCAAGCAGGTTGATTTGGGTTCGTAGTCCGGTGTAAACAAAAAACAAAGGAAGTAGAAGAACTACAGCTACATCTTCTGTTTTTTCAACCAATATTTTACGAAACTGCAATTCAGATGGCATTACCACTCCGGCCATGAAAGCGCCAAATAATGCATGGATTCCAATGACTTCGGTAACCCATGCCGAAGCAAGTAATGTGATGAATACCATTGCGGTAATGCCTCGGGAAATGCTCTCGCGATTCGAGTAAATTTTACCCAAACGAAGCATAAACGGCCTCAGTATGAGTAGCATGAAGAGAACATAGCCAACAGATAAAAATATGGTTACAACCGCCGAAGCCAATGAACCTGCTTTAACAATAGCAATAACGATAGCCAATAAGCACCATGCACTAATATCATCAACGGCTGCTATGGTTAGAGCGAGAATCCCAAGGCGCGTTTTAGATAATTTACGTTCCTGCACAATGCGGGCTAAAACCGGAAATGCCGTAATGCTCATCGAAATGCCCATAAAGAGGCCAAATGCGATGAAAGGCATATCTTTCGGCCCTTGACTTTGGTATAAATAATAAGCCAGCCCAATTCCAAGAACAAAGGGGAAAATAATGCCGATGTAGGAAATGAATAGGGCGTCTTTAAATCCTTTTTTTATGCTCTTCAGATCGAGTTCCATGCCTACCACGAACATGAAAAGAATTAGTCCAATCTGGCTTAGGAACTTAAGATTTGGCAGCGATGCCGGTGGAAACAAAAACTGAAACAACTCGGGCTGCCAGCTTCCCAGCAAGGATGGCCCAAGGATAATTCCGGCAAGAATTTCGCCGATTACTGTGGGCTGCCCGATGCGCGAAAATAATATGCCCACGGTTCGTGAAACGGCCAGAATGGTGATGATCTGAATGATCAGAATGGATAAGTCGTGGCGCACCGTTTCGTGCAATACACTCTCAATTTCGTTTAAATACCCTGAAAGGGAGTGGTCGATAGTATGTGGCGGGAAGTTTCCGGTTTCGAGCCCGCGGCCGATTTTTAAAAGCCAGTAAATGGCCACAATGCCTGCAGCAATGGATAAAACGTAGCTTAACAAATACTTCCGCATCGGCCTCCAAAATACTTAAAGCCTTTGAATTACCAATATTCTCTACAACATTTTTTTGTTACAAATCATCCAATTTATCCAACACCAATTCGGCTTTTTGAAGGAGTGCATCTTGGTGTTGTGGCGTCATTTTATCCCAAGTTTTATACATCATGCCGATGCGCGGATTACGTTCCAGTTTATCTCTGTTTCGCAAGTGAAAATGCCAGTAAAGACTGTTAAACGGACAGGCATTATGCTCTGTTTTTAGCTTTGAATTGTAATAACAGTTTTGGCAATAATTGCTCATTTTGTTAATGTAGGCAGCGCTGCTGCAATACGGTTTACTTCCTACAATGCCGCCGTCGGCAAATTGGCTCATGCCGCGGGTATTGGTAATTTCAACCCATTCGATGGCATCAATGTAAATGCCCAAATACCAGCGGTCGGCCTCGTTGGGATCGATTCCAGCCAGCAGCATGAAGTTTCCGGTAATCATAAGGCGTTGGATATGATGCGCATAGGCAAAATCCAAACTTTGATTAATGGACTGTTTCAGGCAATTCATCTTTGTATTTCCATCCCAAAACCAAGTGGGTAATTTTTGCTGGGCGCCAAAAAAGTTAAGGTGTGCGTATTCGGGCATGTGCGCCCAATAAATTCCGCGCATGTATTCGCGCCAACCGAGAACCTGCCGCACAAATCCTTCGGTTTGATTTAAGGCGATGCGATGGGGATTTTGTCTATGTGCGGCAATAACACGCTCTACAACCTCGGCCGGATGCAGCAATTTAACATTCATCGCAAACGAAAGTCTGGAATGAAAAAGAAACGGTTCGCCTTGCTGCATGGCATCCTGATAGCTTCCAAAATCGGGCAGTAAATGCTGCACAAAATGTTCGAGATAGTACTTTGCTTCGGCAGCGGTAAGGGGCCATGGGAAATTTCCATCGGGCATGGTGCCGAAGTGGGGCAATTGTGCCTTTAATATTCGGTTCAACACGGGGTTAACATCGCGGTTCGAACAGGGGGGCTGCGGAATTTTAGGCCGTTCTTTGATGGGCTTCCGGTTTTCGTGATCGAAATTCCAGATGCCGCCTTCGGGCTCTGTCCCCCTCATAAGATAACCGGTACGCTTGCGCAGCATGCGGTAAAAAAACTCCATCAGGTATTGTTTTTTGCCTTCAAAAAATTGGGCAAGCTCTTCTCTGCGGCAAAAAAAATGTTCGGTATCGTAAGCTTTAGAGGGAATTTTAATTCCTAAACAAAAATCGCGAAGCTGTTTATCGAGTCGGTATTCGTCGGGCAGTTGGTATTCGAATAATTCGATGTTTCGGGTTTCGATAATGTTTGAAAGTTCGGTTTCGAGGTTACCGCTGTTTTCGGGCGCGTCGCAATACACGTAAATTACCTCATGCCCCAGCTGCCTGAGGTTTTCGGCAAATGCTTCCATGGCCGAAAAAAATGCCACAATCTTTTGAATATGATGGGTAACGTAGGTGCTTTCCTGCCGCAATTCCATTAACACATAAACCGTGTCAGGTTCCACAGAACTAAACCAACTGTGTTGTATGTTGAGCTGGTCGCCCAATAGGAATCGTAGCTTTTTCATCATCCAATAAAAACAGGCAGGGGCTCTTAAAGTTCGGGCCATATGACTAATTGTTTTGAGTATTTAAGATATTTGCCAAACCTATATGAATTCAAAGATTTTAAATGGTGAAGCCCGGTATGTGTTATCTGCCCCAAAATGGGTTTTTGCAGGCTTTATATTGATGCTCACTCTTTTTTCATGTACCTCTACACCGCCCGAATATGTGACGTTGAAGGAGGGTAAGTTTGAATGCAAGGGCAAACCGTTTTTTCCTTTGATGCTTAATTATGTGGCCGAATTTCGCTATGCCGAAAATCAATTTTTTTTAAGTCCTGCCATGGCTTATGAGCGCGAAAATGCCTACGAATCGGCCGATTCGACGCAAACGGCACATCAGCTCAAGGGGCATTTCAAGCTTATTCGCGAAATGGGTTTTAATTCGGTGCGCATCTGTCTCGACCGGCTCGATTCTGATGAGGAGCATTATTATTATCCGGCCTCATACCGTAAGCTTTCGCTGCGCGACCATGCCGGTTTTATCGTAAAAGCCATTCACGAACTCGTGCAAATGGCTAATAGGGAGGGTTTAAAGGTAATGCTGCTCCTAAAACCGCCCTACGATAACGATATGCTGAAACAGTTTACGCGCACTTTATTAAGCGAAATGAGCCATGAACCCGGTCTTTTTGCTTACGATTTTTTTAATGAACCCTTGTATTTCGATGAAAAGAATGATGCCTCCGGAGCTCGGCTTGTGCGGCCTAAAAACGAGGCTGTTTCGATAGTTAGAGAATGGAAAGAGATGATGGATGAATGTGCGCCACGACAGTTATTTACCATAGGTTTTTCAGAGCCCATCGAGGTGTTTGAATGGGATCCGTCGATGTTGCCTGTAGATTTTATTTGTTTTCATACCTATCAGCCTTTGCGCATTCCGAACGAAATTTATTGGTATTCAAACTATTCGGGCAAGCCCTGGATGATCGGCGAAACGTCGCTTCCGGCCGATAACAAAAAAGTGAGTTATGCCGACCAGCGCCTCCTTTTTAATGATGTGATGCAACGTGTGCTCAATTGTGACGGCTTGGGTTTGGGATGGTGGGAATTTCAGGAAATTCCGGGTACTCATTTCGAAGCCCAATATACCGGTATTTTAAATCGTGAAGGGGTAACCTACACCGCCGATAAAAAACACGCCATTTTAGGCAGT
>JBILCR010000232.1:0-4303 GCA_044353055.1 Flavobacteriales bacterium | reverse complement strand
CAAAATAACTATAGATTATTTGACAAATATGAAATTATTCTGTCTTTAGGCGCGCCGTTTTCAAATAATTTCCGGTAAATGATTTACCGGTAAGTCCAAAATCGGCTACAGCCAAAAACACCATATCGCCTTCTGATTCATTTACCGATTGGTGCAAGCACCAGCGCGGAATAAAAACAAAATCGCCCGGCACTACCGGAATGCGCACCTGATCGACTTTAACATGTCCGCTGCCTTCCATAAAGATAAATACCGTTTCGTGAGCATGCTTGTGCAACTCATTGGTTTTACCGGGCGGGATGCGAACAATGCGTGGATCGAGCACCTCGAGCGGAAAAGGCAGGCGTTGCACCTGAAAATCGATGTTCAATTTATCAGACTGATTTTCATAAATGCCGTCAAGTCGTGCATCGGTTAATGAAGATCGAAAATCGTCGGTATGTTCAGAATGGGTTAATGACTTTCGGGCATTGATTTTTTCGTGTAATATGCCGGTGCGCCTCCACTGAAGATCCATCCAAATCGCCTCCCAAACGGCATTTTCGGTTTCAGAAAATTCGGGAATAACGCCAATTTCATCAAAGACCATTGGTGACAAATGATTAAATGTTTCCTGATTATTCAGGCAGGCAACATACAACAAGGAAACAAATGCCGGCTTTCCTTTAAGCGAATCTGAAGAATTATTTTCTATCGCAAAACGAACCGCTTCAAAGCCGCTTCGAATCGCATCCAATTCATGTGCTTCGAGCCATCCGTTTCGTAAGGCCAGTAAACAAAGTTGAGCATCCATTATTCACCCAGTTTTTGAGCACGTAGCATCATATCGTCCCAATATGCAGCACGCAGATTCAATGCGGTAAGCATGCCTTTGCGCACCTCGTGAGCCGAATGCGGCCCTTCATCAATCATCTGTCGCGCAATATCAAGTAGAATGAGCCCGTGTTCATCATCAACCTCAGTATGCAACGGAAAAAATACATATTGCTCTAGGGTTAAATCGCAATGTTTTTCAATGGCTTCAATAATATATTTATAAATATACTTTACCACCGATTCGGTACCCAAGCCGATGGCACCCACCGCATTTGCGGCAGATTTATTTTGGATGAGCGACAAAAATCCATCGCGCCAGATTTCAACCTCAATACCGGGCTTGCCCGATGTTTCGGCACCAATCGCATGCTGAAAGCGTTTGAACAATTGCGGATGTGGAATACCCTGAACCCATTCGTCTTTTATTCCTAAAGCACGAATAGCGTCGAGATCTTCTTCGTGCAAATGGCCACTTTCTTCGGCAAGATTGTCTAGTAAATGCGTGCGGTGTTCGGCGTGTTCCATTTTCGAAATAACCCCGGTGAGGTAACGCGGAAACCAGGAACTATAGAAGCCGTATTGCCCTGCAAAATCGCGCATTACAGCCGGCATATTGGCAAACGAACCATCTGCAAGTGCTTTTAAATACGGATGATTTACCGCACGATGGTTCATGGCCTCATCAAGAAGCGATTCTAGATAGGGATGATTTAAATTTGAAAGATCTGTAATTTGCTGCACGGCCTGTTCCATGGTAAGGTAAAAATTAAGTGAGTTGCAAGTATAAGCACGAATTCCATAACAACTTTCATCGCGCAAAAGTTTAATTTTAAATTAGTGTTTCCATGAACTCCAAAACTCCAATAAATGTAACTTGCGGCATTAACATGATGCTCATGGCCTTAAAAGACACCCGAAGCTTATACAACGCACAAGCCGATAGCTGGCAACGCACAAAACCCATGCTGCTATCCGATTACTCGGCCCGCCCATATGTGCTCGATATGTGCGAACCCATTAAAAACACCCATGTTTTCGATCTTGGATGCGGCGAAGGATACGTATCGAGGCAATTAGTTCATCGCGGTGCGGCATCTGTATTGGCCATGGATATATCGGAGAAGATGATTGATACGGCCCAATCTATGGAAGCATCAGGCATAACGTATCAGGTTGGTGATGCACGAAGCATGGCAGGCCTTAATGATAATACGTTCGATCTGGTTTTGGCAATGTTTCTTTTCAATTATCTGGACGTTGAAGAAAGCGCCCAAACCGTTAAAGAAATCTACCGTATTTTAAAACCGGGTGGCACTTTTGTAATGGCCGTTCCGCATCCATCGCTCCCATTTTTACGAAAAAAGGAATTCCCTTTTTATTTTGAGCCTGATGGCGATTATTTTAGTGGGCGCAACATCCTTTTTCCCGGACAAATATGGCGGCTCGATCGGGTTCCGGTTAACGTACAATGCGTACATAAAACCTGGGAAGATTATTTTAACTGTTTTGCAGCATCCGGCTTTAAGTGCATGCCTCAAGTGAAAGAACTTCACATAAACGAGGAACATGTGCAGCTCGATTCAGAATTTTTCAGACCTCTATTGGGCACGCCCCTCCATGCCGCATTTAAATTGGTAAAATGAACGATTTGATTTGGGATAATGTACCCGATGTGCATCAAATAATGATAACATTTTCGGAAGAAGAACGCCTAGTAATAGCCAAAGGGCATCTTCCCGAACGACTCCATCATCATGGGTTACGCAAATATCTAAACGCCTCGCCGGGTTTCTTTTTATTACGAACCCAAATAAACGACGCGCATGAAAACGTGCAGCGTAAAATTTATGCCGAATGCTGCAGACGTATAGGTGCATTAAACGAACGTTACGGTGCGTTTTACGATGTAAAGGATTATGGGGGCGATTACATCAACTCGCGGATACCCATCAGCCAAACACACGATACCACTGGTTTTCATACCGACAGTTCAGCAGCTGGCTACTATCCAAAAGCCGTGGGCCTATTGTGCATAAGACCAGCCTTGCTTGGTGGGCAGTCGCTTTTGGTAAATGCAGCCAATGCCTATCATCATTTGATTGGAAAAGTGCAGCAATATGAATCCTTATTAGCTTTTCCGGCCATACGAGATATTGTTACCCCAGGAACCGAATTCTCATTAGCAAACCTCAAACAAAACCGATTTCCCATTCTTGAAAAAAGTGCTTCGCAATTTGTTTTTCGTTATATGCGTTACTGGCTCGAACGCGGACATTTAAAAGCAAGCGAACCCTTACCCGATAGCTATACCGAAATGCTGGATGATTTGGATAGATTTTTAAACGATACCGAAAATCAATTTAGTATTTTATTGGAAGCGGGGGATATTTTAATCTTTAACAATACCTTTTTACTGCACAATCGCACTGCTTTTGAGAATGCGCCCGAAATTGAACGCGAGCGCATTATGGTGCGTGCGTGGATGGATTACTGATGATTTACCGTTTTTGAAGCTGTAAGATTTTGCCTTGCGAATAAATGATATTTCGCAATAATGCCTTTATTTTGATGCACCAAACCTAAACCATATTATGCACGCTAAAATTCTTACGGGAATATTTTTGTTTGTTGGACTTTCGCTTCACGCTCAAAGAGGTAAAAATAATGATGCTGTAATTACGGTATCTGGCTCTATTGTTAATGAATATGCCCGTTTAACATCCGACATAAATGCGGGCAGCACCGTTATCACTTCAAGTTCGATTACGTTAAACGATAACAACCGCTTTCCCTCTGTCCTCGTTGCCGGCGATTTGATTATGATTATTCAAATGCAAGGCGCACAGATCAATGCGGCCGACGAACCTAATTTTGGAGCTATAACGCAATACAATACCTCCGGAAATTATGAATGGGCCGAGGTAAAATCGGTTACTTTTCCATCCACCATTGAGTTAAACTGTGGCCTACAAAACAGTTATGCCTCTTGGGGTAATACCCAAATTATTCGTGTGCCAAGATACCGTCAACTCAGCATTAACGGCAGCGGAAGCATCACTGCTCCTCAATGGAACGGGCAAACAGGCGGAGTAGTTGTTATTGAAACCGATAAGACGATTTCACTTAACAGTGCCAATGCCATTGATGTAAGCGGTAAAGGATTTCGAGGCGGAGCCGACCCTACGCCCACTTTGGGCCAGTTTGGAGTATTAAACTTCGCCAATTCCAATAACGAATACGGTGCCGAAAAAGGAGAAAGCATAGCCGGCTCACAAAGCGATTATGCCAATTGGGGCTTTCCTTTTTGTAAAGGAGCACCTGCTAATGGAGGTGGTGGAGGTAATGCGCACAATGCGGGCGGCGGAGGCGGTGCCAATGCGGGCGATCCTGCGTTGTACACCGGCAATGGCAATCCCGATATTTCAACCGCTTCGTGGGTTACCGCGTGGAATCTCGAATCGCCCAATTTTGCTAATAGCAGCAGTTC
>JBILCR010000231.1:0-4304 GCA_044353055.1 Flavobacteriales bacterium | reverse complement strand
GTTATCGGATACGTTTAAGTCATAAACCCTCATTCTATCTTGGCCAGGAGTCCCAATAACTATCGTATTTCCATCGTAGTTAATACCGACATCATAACCCGATTCTACAGCGGATGCTGTTGCATTTATTTCTTGGCCAAGCAATACCCAACTCCATGAATTGAACGAAGCATTGAATGTATTGCGATATACTCTTGCATGCCCATTGTTGGTTGTGTTAGCAAACCCTGCATTATTTCCAATAGCACCAACAATGATGGTGTTTCCATCTCCGGAAAGATCCACAGACCAACCGAACAGGTCATCGCTGGCCTCTCCAAGAAGCTCTTGGTCATGGTTAAAAGTTACCTGAGCGCAAACTGTATTCACACTCATTAAAATTACAACCAAGGAAAGCGCGGAAATAAATTGTTTTTGTATCACGTGTAGATGAATTTGGGGCGCAATTTATGCCATTGTTTCTTTGTTTGTTGGTTTGTTGGGCGATAAATCCTATTAACGTGCAACCCGACATAGAAACATTTGGAACAATGCGTATCATCAACGTTCACATTTTCATCGATCTCGTAATAATGATTGTTGCTAACGGTTTGACACAAACCTGAAGAGCCCAAAAGGATGAACGTAATGCTTTATTGGAAACGAATACACCAAACAGTAACGAATGATTCAGATTGTCTTAAAAGTTTGGCTTTTCTGGTGGGTGCTGTGATAGGGCGTTTTTGTTTTAATCGTGCCCTTAATTTTCTTACGCTAAATTATTGTAGAATAAATTTCTTAGTGATGATTTGGTCTTCACTTTGTAATCGAACAAGGTAAATCCCTTTTGCTCGATTATTTAATTCAATTCGGGTTTTATTCTGCATTATTTTTTCACTTGAGATTAACTTTCCAGTGATTTCATAAAGTGAAATGGTGAAATTTTTGAAGCTAGATTCAATGTCAATATAGGCATTAGCAGGGTTTGGATAAATATTTACTTTATCATTCCAGTATTTTTCATTTATCATGGTTGGATTGTAAACCTTCCATGTTTCTTTCAAACGAGTATTAGCTATATCTATTCCAGTTGAGTAATAAATTGTTGTAGAGCTATTAAAACACATTCCCCCTCTCCGTCCTGAGGCTGGGATTGTATCTAGCGCCTGCCAAACTAATTCAGTAGGATCGAATTTCCACATGTCATTATATGAATTATTTAAACTATCTAAACCTGCTACTATCAGTAATTCGCCGTTGATATAATTCATTGCGGCATATGCTCTGCTTGTTCCTGGAAAAACACTTATTTGTGACCACGCATTTATTAATGGATTAAACTCGTATAGTTCTTTATGAAAAGTGGATTCAGAATCTACTCCGAAAATTAAATAGCCTTTTGTATTATCATTAGCTGCCGAAGCCCTCCATCTAGATCCAAAAGGTAGATTGTTCTTCTGAGTCCACGTATCAGCAGAAATACAATATGCCCAAACTTCGCTTATGGAATTTGACAATGAAGTTCTTCCACCTATAACATATGCGGTGTCATTTATAACGAAACAACTTGAACCCATTCGCCCTTCTGCAGGAAGAGACATTTTAGCCTGCCAATTTCCAGTTAATGGATCATACATCCATAAATCATTAAAATAATCGCTTCCGATACCACCAAAAACAAAACCGTAGTTGTTATAAGAGAATCCTGTTGCATATTGTCTTTCTGTGCCAGCGGGCAAAGAGTTAATTGCAGCCCATGTTTCTGTATTCATGTCAAAAGCATACATATCATTACTTGCAATAAAGAAAGGTTTTAAACCAGTTCCGCAATACGCTGTTTCGCCAATGACAAAATTAACTGCATCATCTCTTTCTGTAGATGGAAAATCGGCTATCTGAATCCATGATTGCGCAAGGTCTATTTTTTGTATAACTAGAAACGAAATTAGAAGTAGACAATTTTTGGTATTCATGGTTTTACTGCCAATGAAATATTTGCCTGATTGTATGGTACAGCATCGCTTGTTAAAATATCCATAGCGTTTTGCGTGTAGGCGATGATACCTTGTGTTGCGCCTGCGGCAAGGCAATATTGCTTACACGCTGTTATATGCAGTTTACGCATTGTGAAAGAAAATCACACTTAAATGATTTAATTAAAATTGGTATTAGTTTGTCGAAGTGCACTTTTTGTTCAACAGGATATATTATTTCTAAAACACTTGTAAAACAATAGGGTTGAGTATTTCGGCCATTCTCACCCATGTGATTGTCTGCGGGTTTAAAATAAATACCCTTTTTGTAAACAATTTCCCCCTTGCTATTTGTCCCAGATACTATTACCCAATCTTTCTTTGCTTCACTGTATGTTACGTTAATATTTTCTTTCATTTTATTAATCAAATCGTTCTTTTCCCAAATTGCATCTGGTTCATCAATTTGACTTGTCTCACTGAAATGAAAAATAATTTTAGATTTTAATATGTTGGAATAATACTCGTTTTCATTTGTCAATTTAAATAGACCTTTCGGAATATCAATAGTGTAGATGCCATTTTCACTTTTAAATGACTCCAAATTGTTATAGTCAATATTTACAGACTTATTATCTATTTCAGCAGTATCTGAGGCGAAATTGCTTGGTGAACTATCAGATAGTTTATTTTCGTTTTTTTCATTTTGGCAGCTACACAGTAGTGTTACCAAACTTAAAGCGCTTAAAATTATTGTTTTCATGTTGCTTGTTTTTTAATTGCATATAACTTGCCAATAGCCGCAATTGACCTAATCTTATAAGGACACTATCTCAACAACGTAACCGTTCCCTTAAATTCGCCCGAATTCTCAAAATGCTTCAAGCGTGCCACATAAAAGTACGTTCCGTCGCTGGCGTTCTCGCCTCCATCGGTGGTGCCATCCCAAGCAAAAAACGGATCGTTGGTTTCGTACATTTTACGACCCCATCGGTTGTAAATAATCATACTAAATTCTTCGTAGTTAAACGTTTGTTTAGGTATCCAAAAATCGTTCGTGCCATCGCCATTGGGACTAAAGGCATTGGTTAATTCCAAAGGTTTATAGCATACCTGCACGTCGAGCAGGAAGGAGTCGACCCGAGTGCACACGGCACCTTCAAAGTAAAGTGTTAAAACATACCAACCCGAATCGGCGGCAGTAATTGAAGGCGTAATTTCGCCCGTACTCCATAAATACGCGTCGGCAATGGTATCGGCGGCAAACTGCTGACTTTGGCCCTGACACAAGGAAACGGTATCTAATCTTCCGGGATCCGATGCTTCAATAAGTACCTTAAGCGAATCAAATGCTTCGCAAGCCAATGTCCCGTAATTCGTAACCCGAACAGTTAACGTAACCGTACTGTCGGTGTTGAGCGAATAATCGGGGCCCGTGCCTACTTGCTCTCCTGCAATGCTCCAATACTGATTGTAGTTTGGTCCATCCGTAGCCACAAACGAAAGCAAGGCTTCGTCGCAAAGTGTAGTGTCGTTGCCTATATCTACCACCGGCGGATTGCGCACGATAATGTTGCGCGTATTGTCGGCATTTCCGCATTGATTTACTGCCGAAATTTCGATGGTAATATTGCCCGCCTGCGTAAATACAAACTGAGCCTGATTGGAGAGCGTATCTACCAGCGAACCATCAGAAATTTGCCACGCATAATATGTTGATGGCGTAAGCGACACCTGATAGTTTGCGGTATCGCCTAAACAAACCTGACTGGGTCCTGTAATACTCGTGGGCGGTGGTCCCAAAACCGTTATTTCTGCCGGTGAGGAGCCCGGCCCAACACAGCCAAAATTGGTTTCTACTACAGATAATGAGTTGTTTCCGGTTGCGTTAAATAGTATGCCGGTATAGGGGCCTCCTTCGGCAAAATTGGGGTCATCGTTTAAACCCCAAACATAGCTCGATTGGGAGTTGTATGGACTAAGTACAAAGTACAAGGCTTCGCTCTGGCAAATGGTCGTATCGCCGTCCCATCCCACAGGGAAAAAGAAAAAGTCGGGATCAGCAATATCAATCGTAAGCGGACTCGGATTGGGAGCGCCTACCGTTAAACGGATCACTGTACCTAAATTATCCCATCCCTGATTGCTGTTGGTAGCTACAATACGCATGTAATAGGCACCCGGATTAATTCCTATGGTAAACAACTGTGGAATAGGTGGAATTACAATTTGCACCGTGGTATCGCTTGTGGCTTCAACACTGCCGATTACCCCGGTATTTATTACTGCAAAGGTTTGATAATCGAGCAACTGCACTTGAAATTCGTTGGGCGGTGAATATGTGGCCGGAGG
>JBILCR010000230.1:0-4310 GCA_044353055.1 Flavobacteriales bacterium | reverse complement strand
GCAGCAATTTAAATGGACAATTAGGAATAGGCAACACGGTTACCCAGGTTATACCCACTCAAATTGGCTTTGATGCCGATTGGAGCGATTTTGCAGCCGGATCGTTTCACGTTTTGGCCATTAAAAATGATGGATCGCTGTGGGCCTGGGGCTTAAATACCACCGGACAATTGGGAATTGGTAACACTACCCAGAAAACTGTTCCCACCCGCGTGGGAGAAGAAAACGATTGGAAAGAAGTACAGGCCGGCCTCGCACATTCGGCAGCACTTAAAACAGACAGTACCTTATGGCTTTGGGGCTATAATCAATACGGACAGTTGGGCAATGGCAACGAAGTAAATCAAACCACACCCGCACAAATAGATACGATGCACCACTGGTATGCGGTTTCTTGTGGCGCCGGTCATACCTTGGCACTCAAAATCGACCGTTCGCTTTGGGCATTTGGAGTGAATTTTACGGGGCAATTGGGCGATAGCTCTACCACATCGAGTTCCGTTCCTGTAAATATTGGCACCGATACCGATTGGGAGGAGATTGCTGCCGGATACGAATTTTCGCTGGCTCGTAAAGCGGATAGCACTATTTGGTCATGGGGTTTTAACGGAAACGGACAATTGGGATTGGGCGGCACCACACAACGCGATTATCCGAATAAAATAGGAGATGCAAGCAATTGGCGTGCTATTGAAGCCGGCGCCACCTTTGCTTTTGCCATCAATTCGGGCAACCAGCTTTTTTGTTGGGGCTTTAATCAGAATGGCCAGCTGGGGCTGGGAAATACATCACAGCAAAACATTCCCGTTCAAGTAGGCGAGGAAACCAATTATACCAGCGTTTCAGCAGCCTCGGGTGCGGCAAGTGGTAGTAGCGTTTTTGGGGCTCACAGTGCAGTTATTCAGGAGCCTAATTACAGTATTTGCACTACGGGCGCAAATTACATCGGCCAATTGGGCAATGGTACAGAAACCCCGAGCGAGTATTTTATATGCGAAACAGGCGAACTTAATACGGGTATCACCTCGCTTTTAAATGACAGCCAATTCGAATTATTCCCCAACCCTTCAAGCGGTTTAATTTCTATTCAAACCCATGGAATTACCAAGTATGAAAATACATGCACTATAATTAATATGATGGGTCAAACGGTGCATGATCAAAATTTTGTAACTGAACGCTTTGATGTCAATTTAGGGCATTTAGACCCTGGAGTTTACCTTGTGATGCTTAAAAGCGGCAATCGGGTATTGAGCAAAAGGCTGGTACTTGATTAGGAATAAATTATCAAATAAGGCTGTAAATTAATTCCTGAATCTGAGCCGGATTTCCATTTTATTGAGCTTATTATTTTCTGCATCGGGATATACTCGGTTGCTCTGAAATACATAAATTAAGTTCTTATCGGTGTCGGCCCATGCTACCCTCAAGCGTTTTTTCTATTTGAAGTATAGGGTATAGGGAAGTTTTAATTTTATTCTTGGATCGTATTACTAATTGTTCTTAAAAAATCGATTTAATCCTGTATGCATCGGATTGCGTAGCCCTCATTTCGTGGACTTTCGATTTGATATGATTGGCCTGCATAATACGAAAGGAAATAGCCCGATGCTACTGCAACATTAACAGGTGATGCGCTCCAGAAATATGCAGATTCATTTAAAAATAATGACGTAGATGAACTAGAAACTGCGCCAGAAGGGAGCACCGAAAACCCCGATTCATTACTTGCTGATTCATTGGGCGAACTCCAATGATCAGAACCTGTGCTTTTCATTTTCCCTCCCGCAAGCATGCCTCCACCTAAAGTTGCTTCCAATATCAGCCATTCTGAAATAGTTGGAACATGCCAGCCCGTTGGACAAACATTGCGTGAATCGGCGGCAGCATACCAATTATACAATTTGCCATATGGACATTCAAAATCAATATTGTTGTCATAGTACTCCCAAGCACCGGATGTGGTTGAAGACCATTGCAATGAATTTAAATTGGCAATCGTTTCTCCGTTGCGGTAAATACTAGTCTTTAAATTCTCGGCCATCCAGTTTTGACCTCCAATTTGGATGGTTTTGTATGTATTGCCTTGCTGATCGGTTACGTTTCCGTATACTTTGTTTCCGTTGTGCACATTGGGTTCGCCGCATGTGTGGTCTGTTGGTAACAATACAACTTGCTGGTTTGCTGCGCTAATTCCAGGTACTATGTAATAATTATTGCCAATGTAGAGTGTATCGCCCGCTGCAGATACCTTGGAGTAAACATCATTAGAATAAAGCGAGTAAGGAACGCTTAAAAGTTGCTGCGTAGCAGAAATTGAATAGTTTGTACCTCCGTTTATATCGGTATCGGTTTTTACGAAGTATAGCCCATTGGCCCAATCTATATTTTGAAAATTACCTCCTAAAATTTGCCCTCCACCTATTTGTACCGAAGCCAGACCATTTGCATTTGTTAGAGGATTGTGTCTTTCGGAATAAGCAATTACACCATTTTCGCTTCCCTGTAAAATGGATACGCGTAGCCCTATTTGCTGGTTTGCAACCAGCACGTTGTTACTATTGCGAATAACTGTTTGAAATGAAAATTTTTGTGGAGATTGAGCAATTACTAAACTTAGGACAAAGATACTTGGCAAAAATGTGAAAAGTCGTTTCATAATCAAAGCTATAAAGTGGATCCTAATGCTGCAGGTAGAAAATGTTATGTAAAGTAACTATAAATTTAGGCCATCTAAAATATAAGGAGTAATTAGGTGCTATTTCAATTTATAAAATTTTGAAATTCAAATTAAAATAATCATCAATAGATAAAGAATACCATAATTATAAAATGTTAAAGCCGAATTTTGGGCTTAAGCTTTGGCCTGCCACAAAGGTAATTTCTGAATAGGATTTTAATAAATTATAAAGCCCAAAAGCAATTATAGCAGCGCCATTGTAATTGGGTGCCGTATTGTGAAAATTTATCAAATGAGGCTGTAAATTAATTCCTGGATCTGCGCTCGCGTATCCATATTTAGTAGCTTTTTATTTTCGGCATCGGGATATACCCTGTTGCTCAGAAATACATAAATCAAATTCTTATCGGGGTCGGCCCATGCCATGGTACCGGTAAATCCGGTATGGCCAAAACTTAACGATGAAACACATTTGCAGGTAGGTCCGGAGCGGGCGTAATTCATTTCAGGTTTATCAAATCCTAATCCCCTGCGGTTGTCGCGTTCGCAAAACTGACAGCGCGTAAACTCCTTAATCACGGCCTCGCTCAAATAACGTTGCCCGCCATAAGTACCATAATTTAAAATCATTTGCATTAGTGTGGCCAAATCGCTCGATGTAGAAAACAAGCCGGCATGGCCTGCTACGCCGCCCATTAATGCTGCACCTTGGTCGTGCACATATCCATGTACGAGCTGTTTTCTAAATGTCTTGTCGTTTTCGGTGGGCGCTATTTCGGTACGCTCGTATTGCTTTAGCGGGTTATACATCGTGCGATGCATACCGAGGGGCGAATAGAAATTATCATGCGCAAAGCGGTCGAGGGTTTTCCCTGTATGGCCTTCGATAATCCGCTTGAAAAAATAATATCCCAAATCGGAATATTTATACCCCGGATTTTTGCCGTTGATATCGCATTTGGCAATAGTAGCGAAAATGGTATCGGGATAATCATAACGCATAAAAATATTGTCGGCCACTTGGTTTGGGAAGCTATCGGATGCCTCTGTGCGGTAAAGCCTTTTCTGCGCAGCTGGACTTAAGGTTTTTAAATGAAATGGAATCCATGCGGGAAGTCCCGCCTGATGGGCCAGCAGATCGCGTAAACGAATGGGGCCTTTATTGGTGCCGGTTAAAACGGGCAAATAATCGCTCAACTTCTTATCTACGTCGATGTAGCCCTTGTCGGTGAGGTTCATAATGCTCACTGTTGAAGCGGCCACCTTAGTTATCGAAGCTATATCATACAAATCGCTGGTTTCAACAGGCTCTACCGGTGCATAGGTATGAAAGCCAAATGCTTTATGGTAAAACACTTTTCCATCTTTTGCTACCAAAATTTGACAACCCGGAAATGCTTGCGCTTTAATTCCTTTGTTTACCAATGCGTCAATGCCCGCCAAATCGTTAGACTTAATGCCCAGCTCCTCGGGAATGGTGTATTTTAATCGGTTGGCATTGTAGGTAAGCAGTCCCATACCTTCTTTGTATTTGCCGGTATTTACGGGCAATTTTCCTTTGGCTTTTATGCCTCCGAAAATAAGTTGTGCGCTAAGTTCTTGCGAGTTTTTATTGTCTTCGAAGGCCATA
>JBILCR010000229.1:0-4317 GCA_044353055.1 Flavobacteriales bacterium | reverse complement strand
ATGAAATGATTAAAAGTCTTGAAAATATTCAGGACACTACGCAGCGCAAATTGCTCGTTAACTTCGTTAATAAGGTATGGAAATACAGGACCCCAGCCCTTCGAAGAAAGTTTAATGTGAATAATTCTAAAGCCTATGCAGCAGGTCAGCGCCTTTGTTTATGCGAAGCACGCGAAGACACCTTGCTTGAGGTGGCACGCTTTGCCATATCGGGCAAGAATTATGAACCACTAGGAGATGGCAAAGGCTTAGTTCAATATCTGCCTATTGGAGCTCGAAGAAAATATTATGGAGATTTATATCAAATAACTTCAAAAAACTGGGAACAGGAACGAAAATATGAATCTATCGACATAGAACACGATACGAATGTGGGCGGGGGCAACAATCAAATTACATTTTACAAAGGGAGGGTTGAGCTGCCTAATTTTCTTTTAATGAAGCCTCATGAATCATATCCAAGTGCGGTGCGTCAAAATGGTATTCATGAAGTAGCATTGAGAGAATTGGCCCGTGGAATGTTAGGAAGTGCCAATAGCATTGGGTGTATACGAGTTTCAGCATTCGCCTCCAAATTTGTTCGGTGGTGGGTTCCACAGAATGCCAATTTCTTCATTTTGTACCAAAACGATAAATACTACAAAGAATTGGATGAAATGAATTCCGAGGAAATGCTGCCATTTAAATCGGCCGAAGAAGGAAATAAATTTCGCGCCTGGATTAATGATCATTTACCACACGTAGCAAAGATGTTTGATCTTGACCGTACAGGCGATTACAGAAACGGGTATGTATTGGATGTTTATTATCTTTACGGGAATTTATATGAAAAAGGCAAAAAATAAATTATTCTATTTCTTATTTCTGTTGTTATGTCAAGTGATTAGACCATCTGATCTAAGGGCTCAAACCATGACCATGAGCGAATCGGGAAATTTCATCGAAAATTCAAAATCGATGGGATTAAATGATGTTGCATTAATTTCTTTGGCAGAATTCAATAAGCTGATAATCAATAAAGAGTTTGACGAAGTCCGTATTTGGGTTAACGATTACGCCCCCCTTTTACAAAAACATCAGAAAGACAGTATTGCACAATCGCTGATCAGGAATCATCCTGCATTTAACAAATTTTGGCAAATGGATGAGGTTTGGGGTAATGAATCGCATGAAGCGCTTCCGGCAGATACTACATTGGAGTTGATCGTTTGCAATGAAAAAGCATGCTATAGCTGGTATGGATCATTTACTTCGCCTTTTTCATGGCGTTGGGGCCGCATGCACAAAGGAATGGACACCCACCTCCAAATTGGCGATACGGTGAGAGCCTCGTTTAATGGTATTGTACGCTATTCAATGTTTAATGATCATGGATATGGTAATGCCGTAGTTATTAGGCACTTTTCTGGGATCGAAACCTTATATGGACATTTTGACTCCTTAATAGCGCAGCCCGGACAACTCGTTATGGCCGGAGAACCCATAGGTTTGGGAGGCACCACAGGACGCAGCACGGGGCCGCATCTGCATTACGAAACACGTTTACATAGCAGCCCTTTTGATCCTGAAAAGATTTTCGACAAAACGCAAAACATGGCGTTAAGAGATACGTTAGTTAGTTTAAAGAAGAGCGAGTTTTATTATGCCGACAATGCCCATTTTAAACATGCTGCAAAAACAACGGTGCCTAAGGACCATGATGAAATAGGAGACCACAAGTCAAAAAGCAAAGGCAAGGGAAAAAACAAAGGAAAAGGGAAAGATAAAGACAAAAACAAGAAAGGAAGTAAAGTTCATATCGTAAAATCGGGCGAAACACTTTCGAGTATTGCACGCAAGCACAAAACTACCGTGGCTAAACTGATTAAGCTCAATAAATTGAAAAACGCCAATCAGCTTAAAATTGGTCAGAAGCTGAAGGTGAAATAATTAGCGCTTGTAAAAGTGCTGATAGTCTCTTTCAAATTTCCAATAACCGCCCCAGTTCCAGTTATACGATTTAAATAATGCCACAATAGTGTCGTTGCTACAAATGCTTTGCACTGAATCGCATTCGTAATAGCCGTTTTCGGGGAGCATTTTACCGAATTTAAAGTATGGATTTGCCATTGGATTAATATCCAAGGCGCGGCCGTAAGCATGATCAGAAAACGTTCGTGTACCCAATACCTTTCTGAAATTAAACATGGAAGTATTGTTTAAACGCATCGACTCTAAATCGTCCCAATTAAAATGCGACATTGGAAGAATACTGTTTACCGGGTACCCCAATGCCAACAATTCTTTAAACACATTTCGAATATCCTCTTTAAGGGAGGCATGCAGGATTAACACTCCCTTATGAAGCTTATAATGAGAATTTTTGTATGTAACATGTACCGTATCTAAGGAGCTTTTAATTCCCTCCGGCAAATCTGGAAATTGAAGAAAAGCGGAGTCGAGATAATTCCCAAACATGCGGATGTCGGACGAAAAAACACTATCGATCTCATTTTTAAAATCATTTTTTGTAGCGTGTTCGGTTTTTTCGTTTCGCTCATCCACTTCCTTTTGGGTACACGCCTCAAATGAGCATACTATTATGGTTAAAATGCCCAAAAGCATGTTCTTCGGTAATGAACACATAGAAGCTTTGGAAATGAACACACCTGAATAATTTGAATTAATATGCTAATTTTTTGAGCGAATATACTAATTGAATATTTAGTTGCGTTGAACGAAATATGAAATTAGCCCTCACACTTTTACTTCCGGTACATCTTTTATCACCTAAAACCGATATGCCTAATGTGGAAAAGCGTTTTCCGCAGGAATTTAAAGAAGCGAAAACATACGTAACCCTTCATCGAAGCTTATTTACACGGTGCAGCAGAAAAACGCAAAAATCGAACGCCTTTGCAGCAGCTATCGTTTTTCCTGAGTTGATGCGCTATTCGCTCATTAAAGATTTTTTTGAGGTGGAGGCTTTATCCGTATCGTACATTAAGCTAGGTGCCGAAAATGTTGACTTTTCAATTGGTCCCTTTCAAATGAAACCTTCTTTTGCCGAACATATTGAAAGCCAAGTTATGCAAGATGAGCATTTAAAGACACAATTTTATTATCTGCGATACAACGCAAAACTAAACGAGCGTGGAGTAAGATCGGAGCGCTTGAAACGTTTGCAGTCGGTTGAGCGATGTATAGAATATCTTGAGGCATTTATAGCGATTTGCGATAAACGTTTCACATCGCTCACCTTTATCGACGAAACAGAAAAAGTTGGCTTTTACGCTAATGCTTATAACGCTGGATTTTTAAAAAGTATACCATACCTACAAACCATAAAAGCACAGCGTAACTTTCCTTATGGCGTAAATTTCAAAGGCGAACAGTATGCCTATGCTGATGTTGCAGCTTATTTCTACAAGTATCACAGTTCGCTTTTGAATTAATTTTTAATAACAAAGTAACCCCTTAAACCCTATATATTATGAATACGCAATATGCATCAAGAATTGCCCTAAACTCGGCATTGATTGTTTCTTCGTTTCTATGGAGTTGTCAAAACACTGATAAAATGGGGGCTGAAGTAAATAAAGAAAAAAATTCTGCCATTAAGCCACCCTTACCACATATTAAATTGGCTTCAACGGAATTTAATGTAAATCCTAAAAAAGACACGGTGCTTGCCTTGAGCGACGGGAGTGAACTGATTATAAAAGCTAACAGTTTTGTTGACCAAAAAGGAAATCTGGTTGAAAAGCCGGTGAAAGTTTCCTACACCCCCATGCGCGATGCGGCCAGCATAATGGCATCGGGCGTACCTATGCAATTTAGCGATCCCCAAACCGGTAAAAGCGGCTCGTTTGAATCGGCGGGCATGTTTAAAATTGAAGCATCAGCCGATGGAATTGAAGTGGGAATCAATAAAAATCAACCCATCATTGCCGAATTGGCATCCAATGAAGCTGCTGGCGGCTATGCAAATTATTACTTTAATGAAACGACCGGAAATTGGGAAGAAATAGCAAGCGAAACCATCAGAGCGAATGAGGATAAAATACAAGCAAAAAAAGAGCTCGATGCGCTGAAAAATAAAACCCCGTTTGGCGATAAGAATTATTTTGTGTTTAATGGTTTTGCCCTATTGGATGTAGAAATCGAAGGAAAAAAACGTTTTTGGGATATTGTAAAAAATACAACTAATTCAAAACTTCAGAAAAAATATGCCTCCTATGGCATACCTATCTATGGGGTTCAAACTTGGGGTGCTTTTTCTTATAAAGGCAATTACTATTATCCCAGCGAATTTGTATGGCAAAACAACTCAAAAAA
>JBILCR010000228.1:0-4323 GCA_044353055.1 Flavobacteriales bacterium | reverse complement strand
AGGATAAAAACTGAAAGCCCGTCGATTCGGGCTTTTTTATTGGATTTTTGCGCACAAAAAAGCCCCACACTCACGTGTAGGGCCAACACACCCAAAACCCCAATCAAGCATTAGTAACGGCCCATCAAAAAGCGATTTAAATCATCTACGCTACTGCTGAAAGCAAAAGCATTATTTACCATAAAATAACTCTGGGGATCCACTACATAAGCATATGCAAACCGAGCAAAATCTAAACGGGTACTTTCAAAAGAAAATTGCTGCATAATGCCGGCAACCTGTGCCGAGGTTAATGGATTGCTCATCGCAATTTGTTGCGCCACCTGAAGCCTGTTGGACTCAAACGACTGGCGGCCAATTTGCTGCAAGGCCATCCCAAAACTGCGGTCATCCATCACACCATAATATGTTGGGGTACCGCATTGCCCAACTCCATTTGGAAAATAGGATGTTTGTGTGTTATTCCAACCCGTATTTTGTACAGTTGGACAGGGAAACTGTTGCAAATAGGTTGTTTGTGTATATGGATCGTTATAGTAACTAAAGGTTTGCGGCGGCGCATGAAACACATTAGTTCCGGGCGCATTCCAATAGCCGTTTGAAGGATACCCTTGATAGGTGGTTGTGGTTGTTACCGTTTGCACCACAACTTGCTGTGCGAACATTACTGCAGCCTGCAGTAAAAGTCCAAAAAGTAGTTTTGTTTTCATGGCTATAGATTTTTTAAGAACCTATCCAAAGTCCTTGCCAAAAATTTAAATACATTTAACCCCAGAAAATATCTTATGAAAAAAGCAGTAATAAGCACTACATACGGCGAAATGCCCGTTGAATTATTTGAAAAAGATGCTCCTGGAACGGTAGATAATTTTATTCGTTTGGCGCAAAGCGGCTATTATAACGGCCTAAAATTTCACCGTGTAATTCCTGATTTTGTAGTCCAGGGAGGTTGCCCGCACGGAACGGGTACGGGAGGACCGGGCTACACCATCAAGTGCGAACTTACTGGCGACAATCAATACCACGACCGCGGAGTATTGTCAATGGCGCATGCAGGCCCCAATACCGGAGGTTCGCAGTTTTTTATTTGCCATAATCGCCAGAATACGCAACACCTCGACCGCCGTCATACCGTTTTTGGTAAGGTAACGGCCAATCTCGACATCATCGATAAAATTAAGCAAGGCGACATCATCGAAAAAATTACTATCGAAGAAACCGAGGGCTAGTCTAGTTCTTGAAACCTAAAAAGGGAGTAAACATAGCGCTGTAAATCTTTAGATAGTACGTATCTATTTTGGGATTTATAGAAGTTTTCTGTAGCCTCATTTGCTAAATCAATGATACTATAATACTTCAGCTTGTTTTATCAGACGCGGTATGAAGTGCTTGTGCGCATGGCTGAGAAACATCTGAAAAATAAACGATTATAGCGTAAGGTAAACAAAGAAACAAAGGAGCAGAAAGGATACTCCGTTGAGAATAATGCCCACCCTAAACATGGCTGCAGGTTTTATATAGCCGCTGCTAAATGCTATTGCGTTTGGTGGTGTACTCATAGGAAACATAAAATCGCAACTGGCCGAAAGCGTTACCGGAATAATAAATAAAGCCGGGTTCATGTTTAACTTCAAGGCAAGGGCTCCCACCACTGGAACAAACAAGGTTACCATAGCCAAATTGCTCATAAATGCCGTAAGTAAAAGCCCCATTAAACACAGCAGCATCAAATAAATTTGAACCGGCAGATGGTTTAATTTTAGCAATTGATTTACAAGTAGATCCAGACAGCCACTTTCCTTAAAGGCAAATGCCAATGCCAGCCCACCACCAAACATGAGCAAAATGCCCCAGGGCAAACGAGTTGTATCCTCCCAAACCAAAATGGGTTTACTATCCTGCACCGGTAGAATAAAAAATAACATCCCCACGGCAATGGCGGTCCAAACGTCGGTTACCGGATAGGCCGGCCAATACCATCGGATTACACTCTCGCTCAACCACAAGAATACGGCAAGCACCAAAAGATAAAGCGTACCTTTTTCGGAAGCACTCATAGGTTCTAATTTCGGCCATTCTGAAACTGCTATTTCTACGGTTGATTTAGATGTTCTAATGGGAAACACCAGCTGCGTCATTATTACATACGCTAATAAAAGTAAGCCTAACGAAAATGGAACACCATAAGCCATCCATTCCGAAAAGCCAATTGTTTGACCAAACGTACGGCTCATTATGCCCGATGCGGCAGCATTGGGAGGCGTTCCTACTAAAGTTGCCATCCCTCCAATACTTGAAGCATAGGCAATGCCTAAAAACAGGCAAATTTTTGCGTTGCGAATTAACCTTTCATTGGTGCCCGCCGCCTTCTCCCAAAGCGAACACACCGAAAGCGCCATGGGAAACATCATTAACGCTGTGGCTGTATTCGAAATCCACATCGAGATTCCGTATGCAGATAGCATAAAACCCAAAACAATACGCGTATAGCTGTGGCCGGTAAATCGTATAACCGTATATGCCACCCGCCGATGGAGTCCGGTTTTTTCAAGTGCCAGCGCTACAAAAAATCCACCCAGAAATAAAAACACATATTTATCGGCATAAGCGGCACATACCTCCTCAAGTTTTCCCAAACCCAACCAAGGAAAAAATAAAATGGGCAGCAGGGATGTTATTGCCATGGGCACCGGTTCGAGTAACCACCACGATATCATCCAAAACAACATGGCGCCTAAGGCGTTAACCTCAAACGTCAATGTCATGGGATTTAACAATGTCCACAATAACCCCAGCGCTGGAGGAAACAACAAGACAAAAAGTTTTTTGATAGGCAGCATGTTGGGTATACCGTTATTTTTTCGCGGTTTTGTTTCCGTGAAATGTAGATAATGTTTGCGAAATTCCAACAAATTTTATCGCTCTAGGGTTAATTACACTCATGGACTTGCAGGCACGAATCTCCGATTTTTATAAAAACAGAGCTTGGAAACAGGCTACGTTTCAGAAGGAATGCCTGCTTCATATTTCCTCCGAACAATCGGGCTTGCTTAATGCCCCAACCGGGAGCGGAAAAACCTATGCCATATGGTTAGGCATTCTCAATAAAATTCCCAAACCGGCTAAGGGCCTTCACGTGTTGTGGATTACCCCGCTCAGAGCGTTATCGGGCGATACAGTTGCTGCATTAAAAAGCGCTGTTGACGAAATGGGGCTCAACTGGAGCATTGCGTTACGTACCGGCGATACAGATGCTAAAGCACGCGCAGCCCTTAAGAAAAACCCACCGCATGTTTTGGTTACCACACCCGAATCGGTGCATCTCATGCTGGCTACACCGGGCTATGCCGAGTATTTCAAAAATCTGAACGCTGTTGTAGTTGACGAATGGCACGAACTCATGGGCTCGAAACGCGGCGTGCAAACCGAACTGGCACTTTCGCGTCTCAATAGTCTTAATCCACATCTAATTATTTGGGGCATTTCGGCTACTATTGGCAATCTGGAGCAAGCCTTGGAAGTGCTTTTGGGCACAAATAAAAATGGCATTTTGGTTAAGGCTGCCCAGAAAAAACTCCCCGAGGTATATTCACTTATTCCTGATTATATCGACCAATTGCCCTGGGCAGGACATCTTGGAATTTCGATGCTCGAAAAGGTGAACGAAATTATTCGACAGCACGGCACCACACTTATTTTTACCAATACCCGTTCGCAAACCGAAATTTGGTATCAGCAACTGCTCGACACCGATCCCGATTTGGCAGGCCGCCTTGCCATGCATCACGGTTCATTATCGAATGAGGTGCGGAGCTGGGTTGAAAACGCCTTACATCAAGGGCAGCTCAAAGCGGTAGTATGCACCTCAAGCCTTGATTTAGGCGTTGATTTTCGTCCGGTTGATGCCATCATACAGGTGGGGAGCCCCAAAGGTGTTGCCCGTTTTATTCAGCGTGCCGGACGTTCGGGACATCGGCCCGATGCACAAAGTAAAATTTGGCTCGCTCCTACCCATACGCTCGAACTTATTGAGGCGGCTGCGTTAAAACAAGCACTCAGCGAATATGCTATAGAGGCTCGAATACCCTTAACACTATCGATGGATGTATTGCTGCAATACATGATGACATTGGCCGTTTCCGATGGATTTATTCCTGACATGCTGCTTAAGGAAGTGCGCACTACACATGCCTACAAGCACCTGAGCGACGAGGCATTTTACTGGGCAGTTGATTTCATCACCACCGGGGGCGCCGCGTTAAAGGCCTACCCCGATTTTTCAAAGGCCGTTTGGGAACAAGGATATATAAGGGTGAAAGACCG